>NZ_JAKSYQ010000112.1:0-332 GCF_022829665.1 Methylobacterium sp. E-041
CTGCACCTGGGGCTGGTACTCGTACGACCCCAAGCTCGACCTGATGTACTACGGCTCGGGCAATCCCTCGACCTGGAACCCCAAGCAGCGTCCGGGCGACAACAAGTGGTCGATGACCATCTGGGCGCGTAACCCCGACACGGGCGTGGCCAAGTGGGTCTACCAGATGACCCCCCACGACGAGTGGGACGACGACGGCATCAACGAGATGATCCTCACGGATCAGAAGGTCGGCGGCAAGGAGACCCCGCTGCTGACCCACTTCGACCGCAACGGCTTCGGCTACACCCTCAACCGCGCCACCGGCGAGCTCCTCGTCGCCGAGAAGTTCG
>NZ_JAKSYQ010000117.1:0-12233 GCF_022829665.1 Methylobacterium sp. E-041
GTGCCGGCGCTGCACACCGCGCTGCAGGCGGTGAGCGACACGGTCGCCAAGGGCGGCCGCGTGCTGTTCGTCGGCACCAAGCGCCAGGCGGCCGACACGATCGCCGAGGCCGCCAAGCGTTCGGCCCAGTACTACGTCAACTCCCGCTGGCTCGGCGGCATGCTGACCAACTGGAAGACCATCTCCGGCTCGATCTCGCGCCTGCGCAAGGTCGACGAGACCCTCGACACCGGCGGCCCGGGCCTCACCAAGAAGGAGCGCCTGATGCTGTCCCGTGAGAAGGACAAGCTCGAGAAGGCGCTCGGCGGCATCAAGGACATGGGCGGCGTGCCCGACCTGCTGTTCGTGATCGACACCAACAAGGAGCAGCTCGCGATCAAGGAGGCCCAGCGCCTCGGGATCCCGGTGGCCGCGATCGTCGACACCAACTGCAACCCGGACGGCATCACCTACGTCGTCCCGGCCAACGACGACGCCGGCCGCGCCATCGCGCTCTACTGCGACCTGATCGCCCGCGCCGCCATCGACGGCATCTCGCGCGGCCAGGGCTCGTCGGGCGTCGACCTCGGCGCCTCCGAGGAGCCGATGGCCGAGGAGCTTCCGTCGGACGAGGCCGCCGCCGTCTCGGTGGAGTCGGGGGCCCTCGATCCGGCCGACGTCGCGATGCTCGCCGAGTCGACCGAGCATTTCGAGCTGCTCGCCGCCCCCCGCGGCGCGCCGGACGACCTGTCCAAGCTCCACGGCGCCGGCCCGCAGATCGTGCAGAAGCTCAACGACGCCGGCATCTACCACTACTGGCAGATCGCCGCGATGAGCCCGGAAGACGTCGCCAAGGTCGACGCCGACCTGAAGCTCAACGACCGCTTCGGCCGCGACGGCTGGGTCGCCCAGGCCCGCGGCTTCGTCGAGGCCCAGGCCGCCGCCTGATCGCCCGCCGGGATCGCGGCGGCCCCATCCGGGGCGCCGTGATCCGCACCACCACATTCGGGCCCGGCGTTCACCCCTGGACGTCGGGCTCCTCTCATCTGAGATGACGAAAGGACCGGCCATGGCCAACATCACCGCCGCGATGGTGAAGGAACTCCGCGAGAAGACCGGCGCGGGCATGATGGACTGCAAGGGCGCGCTCAACGAGACGCAGGGCGACCTCGAGGCCGCCGTCGACTGGCTCCGCACCAAGGGCCTCGCCAAGGCCGCCAAGAAGGCCGGCCGCGTCGCCGCCGAAGGCCTCGTCGCCGTTGAGTCCTCCGGACACCATGCCGCGATCGTCGAGGTGAATTCCGAGACCGACTTCGTCGCCCGCAACGACGCCTTCCAGGCCTTCGCCCGCGAAGCCGCCAAGATGGCGCTCGATTCCGACGGCACCCTGGACAGCCTCCAGGCCGCGCACTTCCCCGGCGGCAGCGAGACCGTCTCGGAGAAGCTGCAGAACCTCATCGCCACCATCGGCGAGAACATGAACCTGCGCCGCGTCGCCAAGCTCGACGTGACCAAGGGCGTGATCGCGAGCTACGTCCACGGCCAGATCTCCGAAGGCCTCGGCAAGATCGGCGTGCTGGTCGCGCTCGAGTCGGAGGGCGACGTCGAATACCTGTCGACGCTCGGCCGCCAGATCGCGATGCACGTCGCCGCCACCAACCCGGTGGCGCTCGACGCCTCCGGCGTCGACGCCGCCACGTTGGAGCGCGAGTCGAACATCCTGCGCGAGAAGAACGCCGGCAAGCCCGACCACGTGATGGCGAAGATCGTCGAGAGCGGCCTGAAGAGCTACTACAAGGAGGTCACCCTCCTGGAGCAGCCCTTCGTGCACGACGGCTCGAAGACGATCACCCAGGTGATCAAGGAGGCCGCCGGCAAGGCCGGCGCCCCGGTCGCGCTCACCGGCTTCGTGCGCTACGCGCTCGGCGACGGCATCGAGAAGGAAGAGGGCCCCGACTTCGCCTCCGAAGTCGCCGCCATGTCGCGCTGAGCCAAGTTGCGCTGAGTCATGTCGCGCTGAGCGACATGATAGGTTCTTCCGAGGAGCCTCGGCCGCAAGGCCGGGGCTCCTCGCGTTCCGGCACCCGACGAAGCCGCCGGCGTCTCGCTCAAGCGACGGCCGCGGCGACCATGTCCGGATGCCGGGCGATGACGCGAACGTAGGCGACCGCGAAATCGGGAGGCGTGGTCCGAGCCTGTTCCCAATCGCGCAGGGTTCCGAGCGGGACACGGAACCTGAGGGCGAACGCGGCTTGCGAAAGGCCCAGCGTCGTGCGCGCCATCCGGATCAGCCGGGCCTTCTGCGCCCGATCCAAAGCCGTCGCGGGGACATCGAAATCCTCCGGGTCGCTGGTCTCAGAGGCCAGGATCGTAGGCTCGTCCTTCACCGGCATTGCTTCGCCTCACAGAGATGAACCGTGGCCGCCCGTTTCGCCAGGTGAACACAGCCGCGTGGAGTTTGCCCTCGACCAGACCAATGGCCTTGAAACGTTCCTCGCCGTCCTGCGGCCGGACGGAGGGAATGATCGGGTGGGCCTCGTCCGCCATGATCCTGTCGCCGAACGCGAGCGACAGGCCGTGCCGTTCGCGGTTGATCGCATCCTTGCCGGGATCGAACGGCTCGCTCATCGTGCCAATGATACGGAAATCCCGTACCTCCAACAAGGCGACATCCGAGGCCGGCAACCGATTTTTCGCAGCCGCTCCGCGAGAGCGGTCTCCGGGGCCTCGACGGTCCCGGGCGGCCTGACGTAGAAGCCCCTCGGTTCTGGATCAGGTTCGGCCGTGTCGCCGGACCCTATGAGGTGGACGATGCCGGAGACGACGCCGTTTCGCCGGGTGCTGGTGAAACTCTCGGGCGAGGCGCTGGCCGCCCCCGACGGGTACTGGCTCCATCCGCCGACGCTGGCGGGCCTCGCCGAGGACATCGCCCGCGCCATCGAGGCCGGGATCGAGGTCGCGCTGGTGGTCGGCGGCGGCAACATGATCCGCGGCGCGCGGATCTCGCAGGCTGGGTTCATCGACAGGGCCACCGGCGACTCGCTCGGCATGATGGCCACGGTGATGAACTCGCTCGCGCTCGAGACCGCGCTCAACGCGGCCGGCGTCCCCGCGCGCACGATGTCGGCGGTCTCGATGCCGACGATCTGCGAGACCTACGCGCGCCAGCCGGCCCTGCACCACCTCGACAAGGGCCAGGTGGTCGTGCTCGCCGGCGGCACCGGCAACCCGTTCTTCACCACCGACACCGCCGCCGTGCTGCGCGCGGCCGAGCTCCGCTGCGACGCGGTCCTGAAGGCGACGCAGGTCGACGGCGTCTACTCGGCCGACCCGAAGACCCATCCTGAGGCGACCCGCTACGACCGCATCACCCACGACGAGGCGATCGCCCGCGACCTCAAGATCATGGACACCGCCGCCTTCGCGCTCGCCCGCGAGAGCCGGCTGTCGATCGTGGTCGGCTCGGTGCACCCGCCCTCCTCGATCACTGCGATCCTCACCGGGCATGCGCCCTCGACCCTGGTCGTGCCCTGAGGACGGCGGGCGTCCCCGAGGGGCGTTGCGGTTTGCGGCCTCACGGGATTTCGTTCATTGAGGCGCCGACGCGCTCCGGCCCGGCGGGCCGGCTCGACCGACGAACAGTGAAGACGTTTCGGGAACTCTGAGACAATGGCTACACCGGACTTCGACCTCGCCGACATCAAGCGCCGCATGCAGGGCGCGGTCACGGCGCTCTCCAAGGATCTCGGCTCGCTGCGCACCGGCCGCGCGACGCCGAGCATCCTCGACCCGATCCAGGTCGACGCCTACGGCGCATCGATGCCGATGGCGCAGGTCGCCACCGTGAGCGTGCCCGAGCCGCGCCTGCTGTCGATCTCGGTGTGGGACCGCGGCATGGTCACGGCCGTCGAGAAGGCGATCCGCGAATCCGATCTCGGGCTCAATCCGCAGACGGAAGGCCAGACCATCCGCCTGCGCATCCCCGAGATGAACGAGCAGCGCCGCAAGGAGATGGTCAAGGTCGCGCACAAGTACACCGAGGAGGCCCGCGTCGCGGTCCGCCACGTGCGCCGCGACGGGCTCGACCACCTCAAGAAGCTGCTCAAGGACAGCGCCATCTCCGAGGACGACGAGAAGCGCCAGGCCACGGAAGTGCAGAAGGTCACAGACCAGCACATCGCCGAGGTCGACGGGGTGCTGGCGTCCAAGGAAAAGGAAATCATGCAGGTGTGAGGCGGCCTCGGCCCCGCTCCCGAGGGGAGGGGGCGTGACGGTGCCTGCGCCGACCTGTGAGGAAACGCTAGACCGGGCCGGCTGCCCCGGGGCCGGCGACGTGACGGAGAGGGGACGCGTGGACGGGAAGCACTCTGCGCGCCTTGCATCCGCGCGGACCGACGGTTCGAGGGCGCGGTGATGGCCGCCGACGACAGGGCGGTCGGCTCGCAGAAGAACCCGTTCGCGAACCGCGAGTTCGGCCTGCGCGTGGTCTCCGGGCTCGTGCTGGCGGCGATCGTCGTGGCGGCCCTTGTGCTCGGCGGCTGGGCCTTCGCCGTGATCTGGCTCGCCGCCGGGATCGTCGGAGCCGCCGAATGGATCGGCATGAGCCGGACGACGCCGCGGCGCACGCTGCTGGCCATCGTCGCCGGCACGCTGATCCTGGCGGCGGCATGCTTCGAGGGCGACGCACCGACCTACGCGGTACCGGTGCTCCTGGCGCTCGGCGCTGCGCTCTGCCTGATCGTGGCGGAGGGGGCGGCCGGGCGCCTGCGGGCGCTCGGCGCCCTGTTCGGCGGCGCGATCGTCGCCCTGGTGCCGGTGGCGCTCCGCGACGCGCCGGCGATCGGCATCCTCGGGCCGGCCTGGATGTTCGCCGTGGTGTGGTCGACCGACGTGGTGGCCTACTTCACCGGCCGGACGCTCGGCGGGCCGAAGCTGATGCCGCGGGTGTCGCCGAAGAAGACATGGTCCGGCGCGCTCGGCGGCCTCGCGGGCGCGGTGGCCGCCGGTCTCGCGGTCGTCGCGCTCGCCCGGGCGCAGGGCTGGAGCCCGCTCGCCGAGACCGGCCTCGTCTGGGTCGGGCTCGCCAGCGCCGTCGCCTCGGTCCTGAGCCAGGGGGGCGACCTCGTCGAATCGGCCCTGAAGCGCCGCTACGGCGTCAAGGATTCCGGCAAGTCCATTCCCGGCCATGGCGGGGTGATGGACCGGCTCGACGGGTTCTTCGCGGTCGCGTTGCTCGCCGGCCTGTACCTGATCCTGCGCCGCCTCGCGGCCTGACGGAGTTTTTCGCCGTGACCCACACCGTCACCATCCTGGGCGCCACGGGCTCGATCGGCCGCTCGACCACCGACCTCCTCGCCCAGCACCCGGATCGCTTCCGGGTGGGCGCGGTGGTCGGCGGCCGCGATGCGGCGGCCCTGGCCAAGGTCGCGCGCGAGACCGGCGCGCGCTTCGCCGCGCTCGCCGATCCGGCCGCCGGCGCGGCGCTCGCCGAGGCGCTGTCGGGCTCCGGCATCCCGTCCGGGGCGGGCGAGGCGGCGGTGCTCGACGCGGTGGCGCAGGAGGCCGACATCGTCGTCGCGGCGATCAGCGGGGCCGCCGGCCTGAAGCCGACCCACGAGGCGCTCCGCCTCGGGCGGCAGGTCGCTCTCGCCAACAAGGAGAGCCTGGTCTGCGCCGGCGACGCCTTCATGCGCGACGCCAAGCGCTACGGCGCGACGATCCTGCCGATGGATTCCGAGCACGACGCGCTCAGCCAGGCGATGGCCGGCCGGCCGCTGGAAGACGTGCGCACCATGATGATCACCGCCTCCGGCGGCCCGTTCCGGACCTGGACGCGCGAGCGCATCGCCGCCGCCTCGCCGGCGGAGGCCGCCGCCCACCCGACCTGGTCGATGGGGATGAAGATCAACATCGATTCCGCCTCCCTGATGAACAAGGGGCTGGAGCTGATCGAGGCGCACCACCTGTTCGGCATCGAGCCGGGCCGCCTCGACGTGGTGGTGCATCCGCAATCGGTGATCCACGGAATGATCTACTGGCTCGACGGCGCCGTCACCGCCGAGCTGGCGCTGCCCGACATGCGCGTGCCGATCTCGCACTGCCTCGGCCTCGGCGACCGCCTGACCATCGCCCGCGGCCGGTCCCTCGACCTCGTGGCTTTGGGCAGCCTCACCTTCGAGGCCGCCGACGAGGCGCGCTTCCCGTGCCTGCGGATCGCCCGCGCGGCGCTCGCCGAGGGCGGCGCGGCGCCGACGGTGATGAACGCGGCCAACGAGATCGCGGTGGCGGCCTTCATCGCCGGCACGATTCCGTTCTACGGAATCGCCGACCTCGTCGAGCGCGCGATCGCGCATTTCGCGGGGATCCACCGCACCGCCCCCGACGGCGTCGAGGAGGCCCTGGCGATCGACGCCGAAGTGCGGGCCTGGAGCACGGCCGCTTTGCCGCGGATGCGCGCGGCCGGCTGAGCGCGACGGATTTTTCGATCCGCACCGCGCCTTCCCTCCCCCCTGGGCGGGGGGAGGGAAGGGTGTTCCGAGTCGAGGCCTGGCCGCATCCGCAAGTCGTCGGGAGCGAAGGGCGTGCCTCAGCGCCCCGGGCCGTAGCCCGCGAAGAACACCCGCACGGCCTCGCGGATGCGATAGTCGATCTCCTCCCGCGTCACCGGATCGCCGGCGTGGAAGAGCAGGCGCGTCAGCAGGCCGGCCTGGCAGAGATGCAGGAAGTGCTTGGCGGCGAGGTTCGTGTCCGCCGCGTTCAGGCGCCCGGCCGCCACCTGCGCGTCGAGGTAGGCGGTGAGCCGCGTCACGCCCATCGCCGGGCCGGCCTCGAAGAAGGCCTGCCCGAAGCGCGGGAACTTCTCGCAGGCGCCGATCACCATGCGGATCACCGCCACGTGCTCGGGCCGCACCATCTCGATGAGGTAGGTGGTGCCGAGCCGCGTCAGCACCGCGGCGACGTCGGGGTCGTCGGCATCCAGCAGGAACAGGGCCTCGGCCAAGCCCCGCTTCTCCTCCAGGGTCAGCGCCTCGAACAGCGCCTCCTTGCTGTCGAAGTAGACGTAGAGCGTGCCCTTCGAGACGCCGGCCGTGCGAGCGATCTCGCCCATGCTCGCGCCGTCGAAGCCCGCGCCCATGAAGACCTGGCGCGCGCCGTCGAGGATCTGGCGGCGCTTGTCGCTCTCGGGCGTGACGGCGTCTCGTTCCAGCGTCGCGGAGGTCGCGGGCATCTTGGCGATCCTGATTGACCGAACCGTTCGGTCAATGATATCTACTGCGTTGGAACGGCGGACGTCAATCGTCCTCGTTGATGACCGAACCGTTCGGTCAGCAAATTTCAAGCTGGGATTTCGGGCATGTCGTTGCGCGAGGATGGCGACCGGATCGATGCGGCCGAGGCGGCCGACGCCGTGCGGGACGAGCGCGCCGAGGCGCCGCGCGCCACGCCGAAGGCGGCCGCGGCCTCGCCCCACGTCCCGGCTCCCGCCGAGGCCCCGGTGGTCAGGAAGCGCTCGCGCAAGACGCTCGTCCTGGCCGGCCTGCTCTGCGCGGCGTTGGCCGGGGGCGGCTACCAGGGCTGGCAGTACTGGACCGTCGGGCGGTTCTTCGTCACGACCGACGACGCCTACGTGCAGGCGGACATCTCGGTGCTCGCCGCCAAGATCTCCGGCTACCTCGAAGCCGTCCCGGTGGTGAACGGGCAGTCGGTCAAGAAGGGCGACGTGATCGCCCGGCTCGACGACGGCGACTACCGGCTCGCGCAGCAGGCGGCGCAGGACAAGCTCGCGACCCAGGA
The DNA here is from genome assembly GCF_022829665.1 of Methylobacterium sp. E-041. Classification (NCBI taxonomy): domain Bacteria; kingdom Pseudomonadati; phylum Pseudomonadota; class Alphaproteobacteria; order Hyphomicrobiales; family Methylobacteriaceae; genus Methylobacterium; species Methylobacterium sp. E-041. The sequence continues at coordinate 7,774 of NZ_JAKSYQ010000117.1, forward strand.
GAGCACCATCGTGCGGATCGGCCGGCAGGCCGAGGCGGCGCAGGCGCAGGTCGCGCAGATGGCCGCCCAGATCGACGCGACCAAGGCCGACGCGGTGCGGGCGCTCGCCGACTACAACCGCGCGACCCAGATGCAGGCCGACTACGTCGCGAAATCCCGCCTCGACCAGGCCAAGGCCGACCGCGACCGCACCGATGCCGCGGTCAAGGGGGCCGAGGCCGGTCTGATCGCGGCCAAGGCCAACGTCGAGGTTCTGCACGCCCAGCAGCGCGAGGCCGAGAGCCTCGCGGCCGAGCTGCGCACGGCCGTCGACCGCGCCAAGCGCGACGTCGCCTTCTCGACGATCCGGGCGCCGTTCGACGGGGTCGTCGGCAACAAGGCGGTGGAGGCCGGCGCCTACGTCGCGCCGGGCTCGCGCGTCGCCGCCCTGGTGCCGCTCAAGAGCGTCCGCATCGATGCGAACTTCAAGGAGACCCAGCTCGTGCGCGTCCGCCCCGGGCAGCACGTGCGCATCGAGGTCGACGCCTATCCCGACCGCGAGATCGCGGGCGAGGTCGAGTCGCTCTCGCCCGCCTCGGGCTCGGTGTTCAGCCTGCTGCCGCCCGACAACGCGACCGGCAACTTCACCAAGATCGTCCAGCGCCTGCCGGTGCGGGTGAAGGTGCCGGCCGACGTCGCCGCCGAGGGCCTGCTCCGGCCCGGCCTGTCGGTGACGGTCCGCATCGACACCCGCGACGGCGCCGACGCGCCGCTCCTGCGGACCGCGCATAAGCAGGACTGACCGCCATGGCCGCGACCGCCGCCGCCGGCCCCGGCCGAGCCCCGATCTCCGCGGCGCCGCCCTCCGCGACGGCCGAGCCGCCGCTCGACCGCCGCCGGATGGTGGCGTTCCTGTGCATGGTGTTCGGGATGTTCATGGCGATCCTGGACATCCAGATCGTCTCGGCCTCGCTCAACGAGATCCAGGCCGGCCTCTCGGCGTCGGGCGACGAGATCCCCTGGGTCCAGACCAGCTACCTGATCGCCGAGGTGATCTCGATCCCGCTCTCGGGCACCCTCTCGCGGGTGCTCTCGACCCGGTGGATGTTCGTGATCTCGGCCGGCGGCTTCACGCTGATGAGCGTGATGTGCGCCACCGCCTCCTCGATCGACGAGATGATCGTCTGGCGCGCGCTGCAGGGCTTCATCGGCGGCGGCATGATCCCGACGGTGTTCGCCTCCGCCTTCACGATCTTCCCGCCGTCCAAGCGCTCGATCGTCTCGCCGATGATCGGCCTCGTGGCGACGCTGGCGCCGACCATCGGCCCGACGGTCGGCGGCTACCTGACGGACCTCGGCTCCTGGCACTGGCTGTTCCTGATCAACGTGGTGCCCGGCATCGCCGTCACGGTCTCGACCTTCTTCCTCGTCGACTTCGACGAGCCGAACCTCGATCTGTTCAACAGCTTCGATTGGTACGGGCTCGCCGGCATGGCGGGCTTCCTCGGCTGCCTCGAATACGTGCTCGAGGAGGGGCCGAACCACGATTGGCTGCAGGACGACGCGGTGGCGATCTGCAGCGTCATCGGCGTGGTCTCGGCGGTCGGCTTCTTCTGGCGGGTCTTCACCGCGAAGCAGCCGATCGTGGACCTGCGCGCCTTCGCCGACCGCAACTTCGCCGCCGGCTGCGCGGCGAGCTTCGTCCTCGGCATCGGCCTCTACGGGCTGACCTACCTCTACCCGGTCTACCTCGCGCGGATCCGCGGCTACTCGGCGCTGCAGATCGGCGAGACGATGTTCGTCTCGGGCCTATGCATGTTCGCCACCGCGCCGATCGCCGGGCGGTTCTCCGGCAAGGTCGACCCGCGCATTCTGATGGCGATCGGGTTCTCGGGCTTCGCCGCCGGGACCTGGATCGTCACCGGGCTGACCAAGGATTGGGACTTCTGGGAGCTGCTGTGGCCGCAGGTCCTGCGGGGCTGCTCGCTGATGCTGTGCATGATCCCGATCAACAACATCGCGCTCGGCACCCTGCCGCCGGCTCGGATCAAGAACGCGTCCGGCCTCTACAACCTCACGCGGAACCTCGGCGGCGCGGTCGGGCTCGCGCTGATCAACACCCTGCTCAACGATCGCTGGGACCTGCACCTCGAGCGCCTGCACGAGCGCTTCACCTGGGCCAACGGCGCCGCCCTGGAGCGCCTCGACGCGATGCGCCGCCAGTTCGAGGCGACCGGCGGCGACGCCGAGAAGATGGCCCTGAAGGCGATGACCAACACCGTGCGGATGCAGGGGCTGGTGATGAGCTTCGAGGACGTGTTCCTCGTTCTCACCGGCCTGTTCCTGCTGATGGCGCTGGCCACGCCCCTGATCCGCAGGCCCGCGGCGGCGGCCGCCGGGGGAGGCGGGCACTGACGGGCAGGCGAGGCGGGGGGCGGGGGGATAGCGGGGAAAAGGCGGGTTCGCGCCGCGCCCGCATCGCCGCCGCCGCGCGCTCGTGCCACGCTGGCGTTTCGTCGGCGCAGGTTTGCGTTGGATCACCACCGCCCCGATCTGCTAGAGCGGAGTGCAAGGCCCGATCGCGGCCCGAGGATCGACGCATGGATTTCCTGACCGCGATGGGCGGCACGGCCACCGGCTTCTTCGGTGCGGTGATCCCGTTCCTGTTCGTGCTGACCGTCGTGGTCTTCGTCCACGAGATGGGGCACTTCCTCGTCGGACGCTGGTGCGGCGTCGGCGTCCACGCGTTCTCGATCGGCTTCGGGCCGGAGCTCGTCGGCTTCAACGACCGCCACGGCACCCGCTGGAAGCTCTGCGCGATCCCGCTCGGCGGGTACGTCAAGTTCCACGGCGACGCCAACGGCGCCAGCATTCCGGATGCCGACACCATCGCGCGGATGACGCCGCAGGAGCGGGCGATCAGCTTCCCGACCCAGTCGGTGGCCAAGCGCGCGGCGATCGTCGTCGCCGGCCCGGTGGCGAACTTCATCCTCGCGATCCTGCTGTTCGCCGGCGCGATCTGGCTCGGCGGCCGTCTCGAGCTGCCGGCCCGGGTCTCGGCGATCGATCCCAGCAGCGCGGCGGCGCAGGCCGGCTTCCAGACCGGCGACCTCGTGAAGAGCATCGACGGCGAGCCGATCCCCGATTTCAACACGATGTACCGCATCGTCACTGGCAGCGCCGGAACGCCGCTGAACTTCGTCGTCGAGCGGGCCGGGGCCGACGTGCCGATCGTCGCGACGCCGTCGGTCTACGAGGAGAGCACCAAGTTCGGCCGCCACCGCATCGGGCGCCTCGGCATCCGCTCGCCGGCCGCCTCCGAGGCGAAGCTGGTCACCTACGGCCCGGTCGCCTCCCTCGGCCTCGGCGTGCACGAGACGGTGTTCGTGGTCGAGCGCACCTTCTCCTACCTCGGCAAGCTGGTGACCGGCCGCGAATCCGCCGACCAGCTCTCCGGGCCGATCGGCATCGCCCGCGTCTCCGGCGAGGTCGCCAAGGTCGGCGGCATCGGTGCGCTGATCGGGCTGATCGCGCTGCTCTCGGTCTCGATCGGTCTGCTCAACCTGTTCCCGGTGCCGCTGCTCGATGGCGGCCACCTGCTGTTCTACGCCTTCGAGGTGGTGCGCGGCCGCCCCTTGAGCGAGCGCGCCCAGGAGATCGGCTTCCGCGTCGGGCTCGCCCTCGTGCTGGTGCTGATGATCTTCGCGGCCTGGAACGACATCCTGAACCTCGGCGCCTCCTGGCGCGCGACCTGAGCGCGGCACCGCGCTCGGTCCCCGCGCGCCGCCCACGAAGCGGTCGCCGCAATCCCGCCGCGATTGCGCGCGCGGCGGCCTCCGGCGGCGCCTGACCGGCCCCCGGCGAGTCCCCTGACGGGAGGCCGTGGAAGGGTTACGAGGACGTTTCCCGGATCCGGTACGGCTCGGGATTTCCGTGACGGGGCAGGGATTTACCGTTCGTTTACCCTGCGACGAAATGGATGGGAACTTTGCGGGAGCGTTAAGTGGCCTGAAGGCCACGGCCCCCAAAATCCCGGTCATAGGACCCCCCGCGCCGTTTGCTTGGCAGGGGAATCCCGCTAAGAGCTACGCTTGGACCAGGTATTACGGGACGGCCGGTCAACGGTCGCTCGTGGCGGGTGCGAACCCGATCCGATGATAAGACAGACGGGCGAATAGATGATGTCGATGACGGGGAAGCGCCGGCGCAAGTCGGTGAAGCGGACCATCGTCCTAGCCGCCGCGGCGGGCATTGCGCTGACCGGGGTCGCGCAGGCCCAGCAGATCGTCGTTCAGGGCAACCGCCGCGTCGATGCCGACACCATCCGTTCCTACGTCACCGGCACCGCATCGGGCTCCGCCGAGGAAGCCCGCCGCAACCTGCTCGCCAGCGGCATGTTCGCGGACGTGAAGGTCGCCGCCAGCGGCGGCCGCACCGTCGTGACGGTCCGCGAGAACAACCTGATCAACCGGGTCGTGTTC
>NZ_JAKSYQ010000118.1:0-642 GCF_022829665.1 Methylobacterium sp. E-041
CTGCACCTGGGGCTGGTACTCGTACGACCCCAAGCTCGACCTGATGTACTACGGCTCGGGCAATCCCTCGACCTGGAACCCCAAGCAGCGTCCGGGCGACAACAAGTGGTCGATGACCATCTGGGCGCGTAACCCCGACACCGGGCAGGCCAAGTGGGTCTACCAGATGACCCCCCACGACGAGTGGGACTACGACGGCATCAACGAGATGATCCTCACCGACCAGAAGGTCGACGGCAAGGAGCGCCCGCTCCTGACCCACTTCGACCGCAACGGCTTCGGCTACACCCTGGACCGCGCCACCGGCGAACTCCTCGTCGCCGAGAAGTTCGATCCGGTCGTCAACTGGGCCTCCAAGGTCGACATGGACAAGGGCTCCAAGACCTACGGTCGCCCCCTCGTCCAGGCCAAGTTCTCCACCGAGCAGAACGGCGAGGACACCAACTCCAAGGGTATCTGCCCGGCCGCGTTGGGTTCGAAGGACCAGCAGCCCGCCGCCTACTCGCCGAAGACCAACCTGTTCTACGTGCCCACCAACCACGTCTGCATGGACTACGAGCCGTTCCGGGTGACCTACACCCCGGGCCAGCCCTACGTCGGTGCGACCCTGTCGATGTACCCCGCGCCGAACAGCCATGGCGG
>NZ_JAKSYQ010000126.1:0-2727 GCF_022829665.1 Methylobacterium sp. E-041
CTCGTCGCAGACCAAGGACAAGCTCGTCTCCTCCGAGGTGCGCCCGGCGGTGGAGAACGTGCTGAACGAGGGCCTGTCGAACTGGCTGGAGGAGAACCCGTCCCAGGCCCGGTCGGTGATGGGCAAGGTGATCCTGGCGGCCTCGGCCCGCGAGGCCGCGCGCAAGGCGCGCGAGACCGTGACCCGCAAGGGCGCGCTCGACATCGCCTCGCTGCCGGGCAAGCTCGCCGACTGCCAGGAGCGCGACCCGAGCAAGTGCGAGATCCTGCTGGTCGAGGGCGACTCGGCCGGCGGCTCGGCCAAGCAGGGCCGCGACCGCACCTTCCAGGCGGTGCTGCCGCTGCGGGGCAAGATCCTCAACGTCGAGCGCGTGCGCGCTGACCGGATGCTCGGCTCGGCCGAGATCGGCACGCTGATCACCGCGCTCGGGGCCGGGATCGGGCGGTCCTCGACCGACCGCGAGGGCTTCAACCCGGACAAGCTGCGCTACCACCGCATCATCATCATGACCGACGCGGACGTGGACGGCTCGCACATCCGCACCCTGCTCCTGACCTTCTTCTTCCGGCAGATGCCGGAGCTGATCGAGCGCGGCCACCTCTACATCGCCCAGCCGCCGCTTTACAAAGCCGAGCGCGGGCGCAAGGCGCTCTACCTCAAGGACGAGCGCGCCCTCGAGGACTACCTGATCGACCAGGGCGTCGAGGGCGCGACCCTGACGCTGGCCTCGGGCGCGGCCTTCGGCGGCCCGCAGCTCAAGACGCTGGTCGAGGAGGCCCGCACCTTCCGCGGCATCCTGCTCGGCCTGCACACCCGCTACGACCGCTCGGTGGTCGAGCAGGCGGTGCTGGCCGGCGCCTTCCGGCCGGAGGCGGCCGAGCACGCGGGCGAGGCCGAGGTCCTGGCCGACGTGACGGCCAGGCGCCTCGACGCCATCGCCGACGACATCGAGCAGGGCTGGCAGGGCGAGGCGTCGGAGGGCGGCTACGTCTTCGGGCGCACGCTGCGCGGCGTGCGCCAGGTCGCGACGCTCGATGCCGGCCTCATCGCCTCGCAGGAGGCGCGCCGCCTCGCCGACCGCGCCGACGCGCTCCGCGAGATCTACGGCGAGCCGGTCACCTTCTCGCGCAAGGGCGAATCGACGGTCCTGCACGGGCCGGTCGCGCTGTTCGAGGCGGTGATGGCGTTCGGCCGGAAGGGGCTCCAGCTCCAGCGCTACAAGGGCCTGGGCGAAATGACCGCGCAGCAGCTGTGGGAGACGACGCTCGACCGCGACATCCGCTCGCTGCTCCAGGTCAAGGTCAAGGACACCACCGACGCCGACGACCTGTTCGTCAAGCTGATGGGCGACGTGGTCGAGCCCCGGCGCGAGTTCATCCAGGAGAACGCGCTCAGCGTGGCCAACCTCGACGTGTGATCCGTTGGCGCGAGACGCGTCCGGCCGACGGCCGGACGACGCTCTCACGGACCTCGGTGTCCGCCGTATCGGATGTCAGGACAGCCCGTTCGCGCCGAGAGCCCGGCGCATGTCGAGCTTGTCGCGGATCCCGTACTTCGCGAGGGCGGCGAGCCGGTCGCGCTCGGACAGCGCGGCGGGCGCCGTCGGATCCTGCGTCATCGGCCGTGCTCCGGGGGGTCGGGGGCCGGGGATGCGGTGCCGATGATCCGGCGCAGGACCCGGCCGACCTGCGCGGCCGAGTAGGGCTTGTGCAGCAGCTCGAAGCCGTGGCTGTCCTCGCGGGCGAGCACGTGGCTGTAGCCCGAGGCCAGCACCACCGGCAGGGCCGGGATGCGGAGGCGCAACGCCTTGGCGAGCTCGATGCCGCCCATGCCGGGCATGACGACGTCGGAGAAGACGGCCCGGAAGCCGGCCCCGTCCGTCCCGAGGCGCGCGAGCGCCTCCTCCGCGTTGACCACCCATTCGGGCGCGTAACCGAGGTCCTCGAGGATCTGCGAGCAGAAGGCGCCGACCTCGAGGTTGTCCTCCACGAGCAGGATGCGCTGGCCCAGCCCCGCCGGCGACAGGGCGGCGTCGGGGTCGGCGACGGCGGCCTCGACCGCTTCCGACGAGACCTCGGGCAGGTAGAGGGTGAAGGTCGTGCCCCGGCCGATCTCGCTCGTGACGTCGACGTCGCCGCCGGACTGCTTGGCGAAGCCGAACACCTGAGAGAGCCCGAGCCCCGTGCCGCGCCCGATGTCCTTGGTGGTGAAGAACGGCTCGAAGATGCGCCCGAGCACGTCGAGGGGAATGCCCGAGCCGGTGTCGGCGAGCGAGACCGCGGCGAACGGCCCGCGCGAGCCGGCATGGCCCCGGATCGTCGGCATGGCCTGCCCGGCCGCCACCCGCATCGTCAGCGTCCCGCTGCCGTCCATCGCGTCGCGGGCGTTGACGGCGATGTTCACCAGGGCCGTCTCGAACTGGTTGAGGTCGGCGCGCACCAGGGCCGGCCTGTCCGACGCCTCGACCCGGACGCGGATGCGCGCGCCGGTGATGGTGTCGAGCATCTCGGCCACGCCGTTCAGGCACGCCCCAACCTCGAACACCTCCGGCTTGAGGGATTGCCGGCGCGCGAAGGCCAGGAGCTGCCCGGTGAGCTTGGCGGCGCGGTCGACCGTGTCGGAGACGGCGTCCATGTAGCGCTTGCGCCGGTCCTCCGGCAGGTCCGGCCGGCGCAGGAAGTCGACGGACGAGCGGATGATGGTCAGCAGGTTGTTGAAGTCGTGCGC
>NZ_JAKSYQ010000130.1:0-12479 GCF_022829665.1 Methylobacterium sp. E-041
TTCTCCATCAGCCCGCGCAGGGCCATGATCTCGTCGGTCATCGGGGGTCTCTCGGGTTCGGGGTTGGTCGTCGCAACCCGACCCTACCCGGCAACCGCCGATGACCACCCCTCAGCTACACCACCGCCTGGGACACGACCTAGAGCGGAACCGCTCGGAACGCCGTGGTGTCTGTCCGATCGCTGCGAAACCGGTCTTCGATATACCGTTCGAGGCTCGTGGCTCGCCGATTTGTACCGGAGTCGAACGCCCGTAAGGTTTCTTTACGATAGAGGACGACCCGGCGCGCAAAATCCCGGAGCTCGTGAATTTCCGCTTCCGGCGAGACGATCGTCAGGGCGATGGCGTGTCTCGCGCAGGTCCGGACCGTTTTCAGTGTCCAGGGCAGTCGTTCGTATATGGCTGTGCCAATCTTCGTCCTGTTCGCCGCATCGTCTCGCAGACAGGCGGGACAGAACGCGAAGGACGTTCGGCGCAGCGCCGTCCGTTCGAAGCGCTCGCCCCTGAGGAGCCATCCCTCGGTCCCATGTACCTGCGCTGCTCGTTCCAGGACGTCGCCCGATAGGCCGGTGATTTCGGCGAGGCGCTGGACCGTTTCGGTTTTGCCCTGACACAGCAGTCCGAAATCAATGCCGAGTTCACCGCAGAATTTGCGAGCGCTCGGCCTCATATGAAGCTGGGCCAACCGAGATACGTAGCTGGTCAACGTCTCGTCGTGGTTGATTGGCAGGGATGGACGCAGGCGCGTCATCCCCGATCCCCTTTCGCCTTTGTGCGTTTTGCCTTGGGTTGGATCAGCCGAGGTGCCGGAAGCGGGTCTTTGCGCAGCAACTGAAGCGGCTTGACTGCGCACCAGTCCGGCACGAGGAAGGGGTTTGCCCCAGGACCGCATTTCGTGCAGTCGGCGTAGCCTTCCGCGAAATGTTGGATCGATAACCGTCCGACCTCGGCGTCCAGCGCGGATCCGATGGCACGATGGATGAGTGTGATCGCGTATCCGAGCTGACTGGAAGCGGCGTGGATCAAACGGGGAATGAGTGTTGTGATCTGAGCCCCGGTAATTTTTAGCTGAGCCATGTCGGCGAGTTCCAAGATGAGGGCCGCGAGCATTTCTCTGTCGTCGCCATCATCCCGCGAGAGTTCTTCGCACGCGACAGGGCGTGTCCGGCGTGTGACCTCACGCGATTTCTCTATGAAATCCGTCAGGCGGGGCAGCCCGGAGATGATGACGATGATGGGCCATACGGGGTTGGCCACCAACCCTTTGATGGCCGCAAGCAGATCTTCGATCTCGTTGACCTTCGCCGTGTCTGTGACGCTATGCATCTCGTCGAGGTAAAGCACGGTCGTGCCAAGCATTTTCAGGCGATCGGTCAGAAGGCTTCGGATCTCACGGCCCTTCAAGTCCCGAATGACGGGATAGCCTGACGCTTCGAGGATCTGCATGCCGATGGACAAGAAGTTCCCCGGCGCAGTGACCTCCACGTGAATCGCCGAAGGGTTCTTGTCATCATCTCCAGCCTCATCGAAGCCCGTGTAGGCCGGATGCTTGCCGAGGAGACGGCGTACGGCGCGTGTCTTTCCCGCCCCCGTCTCACCGAGTACGAGGATGACCGCACCCTCGCGGCGATTGCCGGCCCCGCGCGGTTTCGATGGATCGGTCCGCTGTAGTAAAGTGCAAAGTGTGTCGTCCAAGGTCTTTTCGAGATCTTTGTGCCACTGGGTCGTGAGGAAACGCGCGGTGATGCGTTCCATCATCTCGACCCGGGCAAGCTTATGTTTGCCCAAGGCATGGCTCAGTCGATCAAGTGCGTTCGACGATCGGTCATCCATCATCAGTCGATCCTCCATTTCTTCTCGCCGCTGGGTGAAGATTGGCCGCCGGCAGTATCCGGGCCCGTATCGGTCCGCTCGTCGGATCGGTCGGTCCCCTCGGTGACGCTATCGTCCACGGACGCCTCGCCCAGCGCTGCGCCGGTCTTGATGGCATCGTGATAGAAGTCGGTGGCGCTGATCGCCGCTCGATCGCTCTCGGTCGGGTCGATACTCGTGACATGCATGCCAAGCGCGAGGTGGGCCTCGGCGTGGTCGAGCTGCTCCTGGGTCAAAGTGGGCGGTGCGATGCCTGCCCGGTGCCGCGCGGCCGTGGCGAGGTTTTCGATGGCGCGGTTCGTCTCCTGAATGACGTCCGAGCGCATGCGGCCGGGGCCGAAGCGTGCGCGCATGTCCGCCAGGCTGAGCGTCCAGGTCTGGAGGGTGACATCCTCCATGCCCAGGGTCGTGCACGGGACGGAAAGCCATGGCCCGTCCGAGCCGATCTGAACGGAGGCCGTGCCGAGGTCGTCCGGATCGACGCGCATCCGGACGCGGGTCGTTCCGCGCTCATCGGCCACCTTGCGGCGATGTTGCTGCAGGGGGGCGGATTGATAGTGAAGGGCGAGAAAGCGGACACCTTCGTGGTCGAGCGTCGCCTCACGCTCGATTCCGAAGGCCGCCCGCATCCTGCCGCGGTCTGGCGGTTGCAGCAAGCCCTGGTAGAGTTGGATGCCGTTCAGCCAAACTTCTCTTGGGGTCTTCCCTCTAAGACCTTCATGCGGGAGGTTGTGATAGATGTCGACGATGTATCGCACGAACACGTAGCGCACATCTTCGATTGTCAGGCTCGCGTTCTTTTCCGATTCGTAGGCTCCGCGGCGCACGACGTTCTCGAATGTGCGGCCACTGAAGCGGCCGATAAGTTCGGTATGAGCGCGACTGAAGAAGCGCTCGACGCGCCCGCGCATCCAGGGCAATCCGCCAATCGTCAGGACGGGATTGATCCCCAACTCAAGGCAAGCCCTGCGAAATCGGCCGTTGGAGAAGGAGGGACCGCCATCCGTGGCGAGCTCTTCCATGAGGCCGAACATGTCCCATGGGGTCAGCGTACCGAGGCTATCGGCGAACGTGCCCTTGTCGCTAAGCGCCATCCTGAGCGCTGCTAGCGCATTGTTGGGAGATGCGGTCCAAGCGAGGTTCATCCCGAGGATGACACGAGAATAACAATCGATTGCGACAGCGATGTAGCACTTGTGCTGGGAGATCGTTTCGCGCAGTTCGAGGGGCAGGACATCCCAGAGGCCGGCTTGGACGGCGAGGATCGAGAGGGAGACCTCCCATTCGTCCATCTCGACGCGCGCGAGCGGACGCGTGACCTCAAGCCCCCCCGAGCTGATACGAAACCGTGCGATCGCCGCTTCACGCGTGTAGCGACCGGCATAAGTATCGAAGGCGTCGAGTTCGTCGACCTGCTTATTGAACCACTTGTTCGATGGCATGAGCAAGGGTTCGAGACCCGCAATCAGACGGTCTTTGTTCTTGTCTTTGATCGCAAGATCGAGCTTGTTCCACTGATCGCTCTTCTTCGGGCGGCCATTGGCGGCATAGCCGACGACGAACTTGACGGCGAGCGCGCGGACCTCCAGCGAGACCACTGGAGCGCGGGGACCACAATTGCCGTAGTGGGGGATCAGGCTTCGTGGGTCAAAATCGGCGCGGCGCAGACGCGTCATCCAACCGCGGAAGGCCTTGGGACCGACCATCTCGCATCCAGGATTGGAATCGCCAGTGGCGTCGGTCTTCCTTTCCGAGGCTTTGATGGGGCCACCGCGCCGCTTGCGCATTTTGCCGTCTTTGGTGCGGCGCAGCGGATTCTCGATCGCTTTGATCTCGTCGCCAATTTTGGGAAGGACTTCCTTCAGCGACTCGTCGGACAAAGAGGCGGTTCCGGCCGCGACGCGCTGCAGCAACAACGAGCACGCTGTAAAGCGATAGAGGACGACCCTCTGGAGGTACGAGCTGCAGTCGGCGATGTACGCCACGCCGTGGAAAAGGCGGGTCTTCACCCGGCCTTGTTCGAACCAGCCGCGCTCGAACCGATAGTCGCGCCGCCGCCGGATCCGATCGAACTCTTCGAAGGTGAAGGCCTCCCGGATACCGGGATCTTGGACGCGCGTGAAGATGTAGCCCGCGTCCGTAGTCGCGTACCAACGGTACTCTGTCCCGCCGATCACATGCAGGTCGTCAATGTGATGGCGCAGCAGCGGCGGCAAGCCCGATCCCGGCCCGGCGCTCACGGCTGGTCCCCCACCGAAGCGTCGGTTTCGACGTCGTGTGTCCGGGGTGCCTTCGGCGCTGCCCGAACGAGGGTCTCGTAACCGATCCTCCGCGCATTCGCGGTCAGACCGCCGTTCGCGATCGCGCGCACGACGGCCATGAAGCCCCGTCCCTTCAGGTCGCTCCTGGCGACGAGGTCTCCGACGGTGATCGCACCGGTCAGATCGGAGTAGCAGACAGCCACGGCTGCGTCCGCCTCGGGATCCGGGGTACGACGGGCCGCCCAGATGAGCTTGGCGTCATGGACGCGGTCACGCCCGAGGTCGGCATCGGTGATGAGCTTGACCTTCTGGGCAATCGCCTTGGGGACGTAGGCTGCGATCTGGCGCAGCTGGGCCCGGAAGTTCTTGGCCTGCGCGCGGGCCTCGGGCTTGATCGCCACGAGGATCCGTTCGCCCGACCGGCGGGTCAGCAGGAAGTCGAAGGTGTGCCTGTGGGGCTCGCCGTCCCCGTCGAGGTAGGTGACCGCCGGGGGCTGCTCCGAGACATCGACGATGTCACGGTCGGCTAGGAACACGTATGTCGCCTTGGCCTCGAGATCACTCTCGCACCGGATTTCTCGCGGCGGGTCGCCGCCGACGATCGTGACCCTGGTACCGCCCTTGGAGGGCCGGATGGAGGAGCGCGAAGCGCGGCTCGGTAGGGGGCCGTAATGTAGGCAAGGCTCTGCCTTGCCCGAACGGATCGGGTTCACTGCACAAATATCCTCATCATCTTGGTTCGATGAGCGTCCTGCCTATCGGCGAAGCTCAGGACGAACCGGCGATCCGTCGACGACTTGCGTGGAGACGCAGATCGATGCGACGGCAAGGGCGTCAAGGATGATGAGAATGCTGGACCCGGACCCAGACTCTTGCGCCGCCGTCATCGACGTGCGACCGTCCAGCCCGTGCCGTTCCGGTGCGATTCCTCGCACCGGGTGGGTACAGCATCCTCACGGGGTGTTGCCGACGACGATCCATGCCTGGTGACGTCGGTAGTTCGGGTAGTCACCGAGTGGGGGTGTCCGATTGCAGTCGGACGCCCCCGTGGTGACCCGGCCCGAGGAACTCGGGCTGACGGACCTCATTTTGCCGTCGGTCGGCACTGTGCCGCCGTTCATAGACAAATCTTAAGCGCATCGCGCGGCACCGCACTAGGGCCACCTCCGGTTCGAGCGCTTCTGCCCGCCTCGGTCATGCTTTGGTGACAGTTGGCGAATCGCTCTGATTTCAAAGACTTGCGGAAGGATCGGGCGGGACTTTCGCAGGGCCTGAGGCCTCAGATTTTTTTCTGGCGCTTGGTCTTGTTCCACTCTGAAGCACCTCGAATCGAGGCAGGTTTAGAGTTCGTTCACCTTGAATCGCTGTCGAAACACGTTGGCGGGCTTCGGAACGGCAGGGCCCCAGGTTTGCGTTCTTGCGCGGCAGGGGATCACGGACGGCTTCGACGAGAAGGATCGCCATGAGGACGATGCCGACCTGGGCAGCATGTAGAGGCTGAGGTACACGTGCTATCTCGCGAGTTCGTGCTTGAGGGCCTCGACGGCGGCGGTGGTCTCCTCACCGACCAATTCGGCGATGGCGACGGCTTGAGCGGGTGTGAAACCGGATGCCGTCAACGTCGGGCTGGACGTTGACGCTGGCTCGGCATCGTCGACGTACGGCGATGACATCGCGATCAAGCCTGGCGATCGGAGAAGCGGACGTAGGCATCCAACTCCATCACCAGAGGCTCCAACACGTCTCCCCGATCGAGATCGTCGAGAAACCGGAGCTCGCGCTCGACCTCTTCGGCGGTCACGTCACGATGCCACGCCCGCGGTCGTCCATCCTCCCCGTTCGACCAGCGGTACCCGTGGGCACGGACGCGATCCTTCAAGTCGTATGGGAGGCCGAGAGCGTAGACCCTCAAGCTCGGCTGCCGAACCGCTGCCAACAGATGCGCCAGAGGGGTCTGCCCGGACTCGGGCAAGGACTGCTCCAAAATTTCCAGCAGTGCGTAGCAGTCGTCGATGCTGCGATGGCCGTTGAAGTAGAACCGGAAATGATAGGCGAGGTAGAAGAGCTTCGTTCCTTCCAGACCCTCTTCGAACCATTTCACCTGAGTCTGTGAGCAGGTCCATGGCAAGGTCGCGAACACGGGACAGGCTCGCTCCATGAAGCGTCGGTCGAAGTCTGCGTTGTGGGCGATGACGATGTCCACGTCTTCGACAAAGGCTGCGATCGCGGCGATGTCGAGGCGCTTCCCTCTGACCATGTCGTTGGTGATCCCAGTCAATCGCCTGACGAGGGCAGGGATCGGACGGTTCGGCTGATGGAAGCCCTCGTACTGGCTCACCACACCGAGGATGACACCTCCCGGCGTGTAGGCGAACTTGATCATTCCGAGTTCGATGATTTCGTCGCCGTCGGAACCCGTATCGAGGCCTGTCGTTTCGACGTCGACGATCAAGCCGATTTTCGTGCGGGGACCGAGCGGTCGTTCACAATAGGTTCGTCGGACGAGTTTGCGTAGGACGCGAAATTCGGGTGAGCACCGAAGTGCGATCGCGTGGAGTTCTGCTTCGAAAGTATCCATGTCAATCTCCAATGAGATCCTGAGGCGGCTCAGGCAGGCGGCCTCGTTCCCGCTCGGGGCGGGGGACGACGTGTCCGAGACGGATGACGTCGGACGGCGATCAGCGCGTGTTGCGCGTCCGTGCCGACAGGCGGATCGCGTCCGGCCCGATCGGAAAGATCGCCTCGACCAATCGCTTGACCGAAGCCTCGTCCTGTCGCTCGCACGCAGCGTCGGCAGCGTCATGTGCCGGGACCGTGCGGACGGGCGGCGAGGTTTCGAACTTCCGTATCAGCGGCAGGAGCAGATCGGGTATGGCACGGTGCAGTTCTTCGCGCAGATGGCGCGTCATCCGCTCGACGGTCGGGATCACCGGCACGCCGAAATGCGCATCAACGTCCGGACCTTGCACCGTGAGGTGCGGGGGCAGACCGGCCGCGCCAAACCAGTCGATGCAGGCCGACGTCGTCACGTCGATCGTCGAGTAGCCCTGGTCACGCAGATAGGCACGCAGCAGCAGGCGCACCGAGGCGACATCGCGTTCCAGGGGTTTGCGCAAGCGCGGACCCATGTCGCCGCCGCCACGCTTCACCGAATAAGCGCCGGCCCAGCCGGCGGCGATGTCGATCACGATTAGATCGTGATTGACGGAGCGCACGGCGGGCTGATCATAGCGGAGGTTGAGCCGCGCCAAGCTCTCGGCCGTGTTCGAACCCAGAAGCCCGTCGGCGGCCGCGGTGATCGGAATGACCGGGTTGTGAAGGACCTCGAACCGACCACTCGCTTGCAGAGCCTCGACGAAAGCCTTCTCGAGAAGGATCCCATGACGCTTGACTACGGAGGACGAGATGCTGATCAGGCGGCTCAGTTCCGCGCCGAGGACCTCGTCGAGCGGAAACTTGGTGTTCACTGCGGCCGCGACTGCATCGGTCGCGGCTTTCATAAGGGGATCTACGACGTTTCGATTGGCGGAATGCGGCAACATCAATCGACCTCCACGCCCCGGAGCGGCGAACATTCGCAGTCGACACGGGCTTGGCGTCTAATGTGCAACCTGGCGTATTTTACGTAAGAAGGCTTTTCTGCCCATCGGAGGATGAAATGATTACGCCAGCGCAGTGTCGAGCCGCTCGCGCCCTTTTGGAGTTGTCGCAGAAGCAGCTCGCCGAGATATCCGGAGTTAGCCTACGCACAGTCCAAGGATTCGAGGCTGGAGAACGATCTCTTCAGAGCTTGGCAATGTCGGCACTGGAAGGAGTCTTTGCCGGAAGGGGAATCGTGATGATCGCGGATTCGAAGTGGACTGGAGTAAAAGTCGAACAAGATCCGCGGTCACCGTGACTTATGAAATTGAGTGCCGCTGGCCTGAAAAAATTCCGGGACTTATTACGACTTATCCACAGCCAGGGGGGCGCGACTGCGGCTGCTTCTCGCCACTGGGCCCAGATGTAAGGCGAATTGTTCGATAATTTAATTCGAAAAGCCGTAGCGATTTCGACCAGGGCGATGACTGACGCGGTGCGACGGTCGTGTCGCGGTCCCCATGGAACACGATGGTCGGAACCGGATGCGCTGTCCGCAACGGTTGACGCACGGCGCCCCGACGCATCGTCGAGAGGGCTGCCGCCATCGACCCGGCGGCCCCGCTGGCGAGACCGGAATGGATGCTCACGGCGGCATAGATGTCCGGGTAGGCCTTGGCCATCACCGCGGCCGCTGCCCCGCCCGAGGACAGGCCCGCGACGTAGACCCTTGCCGGGTCCACGTCGAAATCCTCCATGATCCGTTGGGTCAGCCCGGCGAGGATAGACGGCTCGCCCCTCCCGCGGTGCTGGTCGCTGTCCCTGAACCAGTTCCAGCTCTTGATCATGTTGGCCGACCGGGGCTGATCGGGATAGGCCACGATGACGCCCTGCTCCTCGGCCAGCCGGTCCATCCGGGTTCCGATGGCGAAGTCGCGCGCGGTCTGCGAGCAGCCGTGGAGCATCACCACGAGCGGACGGGGACCGTGTCCGGAACCCGAAGGCACAAACAGGTCGTAGGCGCCGCTACCGGCTTGGTTGCCGTACCGACGTGCCAAGGCGCCGGGCCGGTCGATGGATCGCTCCGCCGATTTAATCGCCGCG
This sequence comes from Methylobacterium sp. E-041, assembly GCF_022829665.1. Classification (NCBI taxonomy): domain Bacteria; kingdom Pseudomonadati; phylum Pseudomonadota; class Alphaproteobacteria; order Hyphomicrobiales; family Methylobacteriaceae; genus Methylobacterium; species Methylobacterium sp. E-041. The sequence goes on from NZ_JAKSYQ010000130.1 coordinate 8,817, forward strand.
GGTCCGGGACGCTCTGTCATAGGGATGCTTTCAAGGATGGCCCTGTACGGAGCGGAATGTGAGCTACGGCAGGGCGCCGATCATGCCCTTTGCCTCGGTCATCATATTCTCGCATGCGCGCTTGTCGCCGCCTCGGTCCTCGGCGGACGCCCGGACGATGAGGGTCCGCGCGGCGGCGATGTGGTCGGCGGTTGAAACCATCTCCGGATCGCTCGGTGAGCCGCGGCGGATATCGGTCAGACCTCGGGCCGAAGCTGTTCGAAGTTCGTGCCCCGATTTCAGGCCCGCGATCTGAACCGCCCCGGCGCTGTCGAGGCGACGCTCGATGGTGCCGATCTGTTCGGCGCAGAACGATGCGAGGGCGGGAAGCGGAAGGGTCGCTAGAACGGCGCGGCGGCGAAGCGCATCATGGTGTCTCTCCGGGGGATGGCAGCACCTCCGGACCCGCACGACGAGCGGACGATCGGGATGACATCCCTCACGCAGCGATGCGAGGGTAGCATCTATCCAACACGATCCAGCAACGAATGTTGCACCGCAACACAAAACGCCGGGCAGACCCGTGTCGACCGCCATCGCTGCAACTTGCCGGTCCGGGCACCCGGTAATGGTCCGGCCGGGCGCGGTCGCCACCCTTCCTGGGGTGATAAGGCTGCCAGCGTCCCGAAAGGCGGTCGGGCGATCCCATTCGCTAAAATTCTTATTGTCGCTCGTGGGATCAAGAGAGTCGGGGATTAGTTGTCATCATGCTTAGCGCTCGGCGGCGAGCGGTTTTTTCCGCGGTTTAGCGCGTGATATTTTCCAGTAGGATCATCGAAATGAAGGCACTTACTTGGCAGGGCCGAGGCAAGATCTCGTGCGAGACTGTGCCGGACCCGAAGATCGAGCATGGTCGTGACGTCATCATCAAGGTGACCGCCTGCGCGATCTGCGGCTCGGACCTTCACCTCATGGGCGGCTTCATGCCCACGATGGAGTGCGGCGACGTCCTCGGGCACGAGACCATGGGTGAAGTCATCGAGGTTGGTCGGGACAACGCCAAGCTGAAGGTCGGCGACCGCATCGTGGTGCCCTTCACGATCTGCTGCGGCGAGTGTCGCCAATGCAGGTGGGGCAACTGGAGCTGCTGCGAGCGCACCAATCCAAATGGAGCGATGCAGGCCAAGGTGTTTGGCTATCCGCTCGCCGGACTGTTCGGCTTCTCGCACCTCACCGGTGGCATCCCCGGCGGCCAGGCTGAGTACCTGCGGGTGCCCTACGCCGACGTCGGCCCCATCGTCGTACCCGAGGGCCTGACCGACGAGCAGGTGCTGTTCCTTAGCGACATCTTCCCGACCGCCTACCAGGCCGCCGAGCATTGCGACATCGGTCCGGAGGACACGGTGGCGATCTGGGGCTGCGGCCCAGTCGGCGTGCTCGCGGTCAAGTGCTGCCTGATGCTGGGCGCCAAGCGCGTCATCTCTATCGACAGCGTCCCGGAGCGCCTCGCCCTGGCGCGGGAAGCCGGTGCCGAGACAATCGATCTATCCACCGAGAACATCCAGGACACGCTGATGGAGATGACCCACGGCCTCGGACCAGACTCGGTCATTGAGGCGGTCGGCATGGAGTCCCACGGGGCGGACACCACGCTGCAGAAGGTGTCGTCCGCCATTATGGAGCACACCGTCAGCCTGGAGCGTCCGTTCGCGCTCAACCAGGCGATCCTGGCCTGCCGCCCCGGTGGCAACGTCTCGATGCCCGGCGTCTTCGCGGGCCCGGTCGGTCCCGTCGCCCTCGGCGTCCTGATGAACAAGGGCCTGACCCTGAAGACCGGCCAGACCCACATGGTCCGCTACATGAAGCCGCTGATGGAGCACATCCAAAACGGCGACATCGACCCGTCCTTCATCATCAGCCATCGCTCCACGAACCTGGAGGACGGCCCGGCGCTGTACGACATGTTCCGGGACAAGAAGGATGCCTGCACCAAGGTGGTGTTCAAGCCTCACGGCTGAAGGACGACCACGGAGCTGAAGCACGTTCATCTCCAAGGACAGGGGCAAGGCCGGCTCCTGATGGGTCGCCGCCGCCAACAACAGACAAGAAAGCGTCTCATGCCCACCGCGGTGATTTTCGACGTCGATGGTACCCTCATCGATTCGGTCCCCCAGCACGCCCGTGCCTGGCAGGATGCCTTCCGGGACTTCGGTCACGACATCCCTTTCGAAGAACTCAGGAGGCAGATCGGCAAGGGCGGGGACCTCCTGATGCCGGTGTTCCTGTCGGAGGCGGAGATCGCCGAGAAGGGCGATGCCCTGGAGGAGCACCGCTCGGGGATCCTGAAGGAGCTCTACCTCCCGACCATCAAGGGCTTGCCGCAGGTTCGGGCGCTCGTCGAGCGCCTGCTGGCCGACGGCAAGCAGCTCGCACTCGCCTCCTCCGCCAAGGGCGACGAGCTCAAGACTTACAAGAAGATCGCCGAGATCGACGATCTCATCAGCATCGAGACGTCGTCTGATGACGCGGAGGAGAGCAAGCCGAACCCGGACATCTTCCAGACGGCCCTGGAGCGCCTAAACGGCGTCGCGGCACAGGATGCCGTCGTCGTCGGTGATACGCCCTACGATGCCGAAGCTGCTACCAAGGCCGGCATTCGGACGATTGGGCTGCTTACGGGGGGGTGGACGGTCGAAGAACTCATGCAGGCCGGCTGCATCGCCACCTATCGGGATCCGGCTGAACTGCTCGCCCGATACGAGACCTCGCCACTCGCCGGGTCGCAGGCCTGATCGTACAAGGACGGAGCACCTCCCATGGCAGCCACGAGCTCAAGCCCGTCCGAGGGTCCACACCTGCGCACCATCGCCATGCCGCGCGACACGAACGCTGCTGGCGCCATCTTCGGAGGCTGGACGGTTTCGCAGATGGATCTGGCCGGCGGAACCTTTGCTGCCCAGCGAACTGAGGGCCGCGTGGCGACGGTCAGCATCGACGCAATGCGTTTTCTCAGGCCGATCTCGGTCGGCGATGAGGTGAGTTGCTACTGCGCCCTACAGGAAGACGGTGAGACATCGTTGGGCGTTCGGATCGAGGTCTGGATCCGGGATAGGACCGGAGGTGATCCGCAGAAGGTCACCGAAGGGGTGTTCACCTATGTCGCCTTGGACGACGAGGGGAAGGCGCGGCATCGGACCTAACTCCGGTCTAACAGGAACTGGAGGCGTTCGCCGTTCTCAGGGTGCAGGGCCGAGGTGTCTGGACTCCTATGCATGGATGCTTTCGGGAAGCGCCGATGGTGGTTCGAACGGCTGAGTTGGGTCGGGACCCGCCCGTCCGCTCTATGACCGACTTGGGTGGGAAGCCGCCCGTCCGCTTCTGCGCCGAGAAGGAGCAGAAGCGGACGTTGAAGTCGGGATTGAACGTCGGCCGTAGCACCTGAGTCGTGAGGTTCTACCTCAGGCGGCTCTGACGGTCGCGAGGAAGTGGTCGACTTCCGCCGCGAGGTGCTCGGACTGACGCGACAGCTCGGACGCCGCGCCGAGCACCTGGGTCGCCGCCGCGCCGGTCTCCTCGGCCGCGCCCGCCACGCCGGTGATGTTGCCGGTTACCTCCGCCGTGCCCACAGCCGCCTGGCTGACGTTGCGTACGATCTCCTGCGTCGCCGCGCCCTGCTGCTCCACG
>NZ_JAKSYQ010000145.1:0-33683 GCF_022829665.1 Methylobacterium sp. E-041
CGTCGGCGAGATGGCGAGCGACCGGCTGCCCGACACGCCGGCCGAGCGCAGCGGCGCCCTCCTGCAAAGCCTCGGCGACGCGTCGTTCCGCCGGACCTTCCTGCAGCCGGTCGGCACCCCGGAGGCGGTCGACGCGCAGGATGGGATCCGGATCGCGCTCGACGGCGGCCGCACGATCCACTTCCGCGCCTCGGGCAACGCCCCCGAGCTGCGGTGCTACACCGAGGCGCCGACCGCCGCGGAAGCCAAGGACCTCCTCGCCTGGGGGCTCGACGCGGCGGCGGCGGCGATGGCGGCGGGAGCCGGACGCGCGTAGCCGTCGCCCCCCCGGGACTCGAGGGCGCGATGCCGGCCGGTCAGGCGAAGCGGATCGGTGCGCCGTGCGTGCGGAAGGTGTTCCGCCCGGCGCGCTTGGCGGCGTAGAGCGCCGCGTCGGCGCGGGCGAAGGCATCCGCCGGCCCGCCGCCCGCGACGGCGGCGATGCCGACCGAGGCGCCGACCCGGATCGTGACGCCGCCGACCTGCATCGGGCGGCCCATCGCATGGACGATCCGCCCCGCCAGGGCTTCGGCGCCGCGCGCGCTGCCGTGGCCGCCGAGCAGGATGGCGAATTCGTCGCCGCCGATCCGCGCCACGAGGTCGGCCCGGCGGCAGAGCCCGGCGATGCGGTCGGCCGCCTCCCGGAGGCAGGCATCGCCCGCCGCATGCCCGAAGCCGTCGTTGACCGCCTTGAAGACGTCGAGGTCGACGAGAACGAGCAGGCCCGCGCCTTGCCGGCACAGGAACGCGAGCCGGTCCTCGAAGCACATCCGGTTGGCGAGGCCCGTCATCCCGTCGAGATCGGCCCGTCGGCGCGCCGCCTCGGCGGCCAGCCTCTCGTCGGTGATGTCCTGCTTGATCCCGAACAGCCGGACCGCGACGCCCGCGCGCGCCTCCACCGTGGCGGTCAGGCGGATCCAGCGGAGTTGCCCGGCGGCGGTGCGGATCTCGGTGTCGAGGCGGAAGCCGGTCCGCTCGGCGATCGCTCGCGAGCGGGCCGCCTCGAGGGCGCGGCGCGAGGCCTCCGGGTAGTGCTCGAGGGCGCGCCCGCGCGACAGGGCCGTCCCGCGCGGGATGCCGAACAGGTCGTAGACGCCGGAGGACCAGTCGATCGCCTCGTCGCGCAGGCGGCATTCCCACACCCCGATCCCGGCCGCGGCCGCGGCCCGGTCGAAGGTGCGCTGGCGCTCGGCCAGCCGCTCGGCGTCCCGGCGGATCAGGCGCAATTGCGCCTCGGCCGAGCGGATCGTCGCCGACGCCGCGGCGACGTCGGGGTGGATGGGCGGTCCGGTCATGCGGCGGGCGACGTCGCACCGACGAAGCCGCCCCGCAGGTTCGCCTCGATGATTCCCACGCGATTCCCGACCCGGACCGGAGCGCGCCGGGACGGCCCGGCATCGACGGCTCCATTCGGTACAGCTTAAGCGCGAGCCGGTGAAGGGTTCGTCAATCCTGATGCGCGTCGCCGCTGCACGGCGCCCCCGGGCACCCTATATGTCGCGGCGGTGGCCCGATCGACGCGGGCCGATGGCGAGCGGCGGATCGGACACGTGGGCAGCATCGGACGATACGGCGCGGGCGCCCTGCTGCTCGCCGGCGCGGCGCTGCTGGCCGGGTGCGCCACCGACACGCAGACCACCGCGGCGCTGCCGAGCCTCTACTTGCCCCTGTCGAACAACGCGGCCCACGTCGACACCGAAGCCGCGCGCGACATGATCTCGGCCTATCGCCGCGGTCGCGGCGAGGCGGCGCTCGCCCTCGACCCCGAGCTCCAGAAGCTCGCCGAGGCCGAGGCGGCGTCGATGGCGCTCGCCGACCGGCCGAGCAAGGCGCAGACCGTGAAGGGCGCCGTCGAGCGGCTCGGCTTCGCGTCGGCCAACGCCAACCTGTCGGCCGGCTACCACACCCTCGCCGAGGCCTTCTCCGGCTGGCGCGACAGCCCGCCCCACAACGCCGTGATGCTCGATCCGAAGGCCGCCCGCATGGGCATCGCCACCGCCTACGCGCCCGGATCGAAGTACAAGGTCTACTGGGCGCTGCTGACCGCGAAATGACGGCCGAGCGACGGCCCCGGCGCGGAGGCGGACACGTGCGATGCGGGTGAAGCCTGTTCTGGTCGCTCTCTGCCTGATGCTCGCCTCGTCCGCGCGGGCCGAGCCGCTTCGCCTCGTCCTCGGCACCGCCACCCCGGGCGGCGGCTTTCCGGCCTACGGCGCGGCGCTGGCGGCCTCGGTCCGCGCGGTCGACCCCGACCTGACCCTGGAGACCCGCGCCACCGGCGGCTCGGCCGAGAACGTCCGGCTGCTGCGCGAGGGCGCCCTCGACCTCGCGCTGGTGCAGGGCGAGTTCGCCTACGACGCGCTGGCGGCGGGTGACGGCCCGCGGCTCACCGCGGTCGCGCCGATGTACGCCACGCCCGGCCTGCTCGTGGTCGCGGCGGCGAGCCCGGTCCGTACCTTCGCCGACCTCGCCGGCAAGCCCGTCGCGCTCGGCACCCGGAATTCCGGGCTGACGGTGATAGGCCGCGCGGTGCTCGCCGCCTCCGGCCTCGACCCGGAGCGCGACATCGTCCCGATCCTCCTGGAGCATGCCGGCGACGGCCCGGCCATGGTCGCCGACGGGCGCGCGGCCGCGCTCTGGGGCGGCGGCATCGGCTGGCCGGGTTTCGCGGCGGTCGCGGCGATGCCCGGCGGCGCCCGCTTCGTCGGCCCGTCGCCGCAGGCGATCGACCGGGCGCTCGCCGCGCGGCCCTCGCTGCGCCGCATGACCGTGCCGGCCGGCAGCTTCCGCGGGCAGGATTCGGCGATCGAGACCGTGGGCTCGTGGAGCCTCGTCCTCGCCCGGCCGGGCCTCGACCCCGAGGCGGCCCACCGCCTGGTCGCGGCGATCGGACGGGCCGGCGCCGGGCTGGCCGGGCGCCTGCCGCAGGGACGCGACAGCGATCCCGCGAACCTCGCCGCCACGGTGCCGGCGGGGAGCCTCAACCCCGGGACGGCGCGGTACCTGCGCGAGATCGGCGCGGCGCGCTGAGCCGCCGGCCCGGGGCAGGTCCCCGTCGGCGCATCCTCGATCGGGCTCGATCCCCGTGATCCGCGATGCGGTCGGGCATCCGGCGCAGCGTCGGCGCGCGAGGTTCCGGCCGGCGCCGTCGGCGCCCGATCATGTGGCCCGGGGGCCTGTGGCGCGGCCGGCCCGAACGTCGCGGTCGCGAGATCCCCGTGCACGACGCGCGATGCGAGAAATTCGCGCGCCTGCGCGCATCGCGCGCTTGTGGAGCCCTCGGGGACGAGGTTAGGAAATCTTGCTGAACGAACCGTAAAGGCCTCCCCGCAACGGGGCGGATCCGTCAGGCGCCGTTCAGCCAGCCCCTGGCATAAGTCCCGTCGTGCCAAGCGTTTGGGAGCCCGGAGCTCGGGACTCCCGAATTCACCGTTCCGGCGATCGGACGGAGCGCGACGGAAGAAGGAAGACCCGGACCGCAGCCGCGGACCGGGTTCGAGGGGGAAGAGCGCGCTGGGCCCGGGCAACACGGGGCGCGCCTGAGGTCGGTGTTCGGAGCTGACATGTCGCTGTTTCGTCTGTACGCGCGCGTTCTGAGCCTTCTGGGCAACGACAAGCGGCTCGCCATCGGCCTCGGGTTCGCCAACGTCGCGCTGGCGGTGGCGGCCTTCGCCGAACCCCTGATCATGGGCCGCATCATCGACGGGCTGACCCACCTCAAGCGCGGCGGCAACGGCCTGCAGACCATGCTGCCGCTGATCGCGGCCTGGGTCGCATTCGGCTTCTTCACCATCGCGGCGGGCGTCGCCATCGCGCTCCACGCCGACCGGCTGGCCCACCGCAACCGCCTCTCCACCATGGCGAACTACTTCGAGCACGTCCTCGACCTGCCGCTCGCCTTCCACTCGGCGAACCATTCCGGCCGCGTGCTGAAGGCGATGCTGGAGGGCACCAACGGCATGTCGGCCCTGTGGCTCGGCTTCTTCCGCGACCACTTCGCGGCCCTGGTCTCGCTCGGCGTGCTGCTGCCGATGACGCTGTTCGTGAACTGGCAGCTCGGCTCGATCCTGCTCGTGCTGGTGCTGGTCTTCACCGCGCTGACCACCTTCGTCATGCGCCGCACCGAGACGCTGCAGGGCGAGGTCGAGTTCTACAATTCGGGCCTGGCCGCGCACGCCTCAGACGCGCTCGGCAACGTCGCCGTGATCCAGTCCTTCACCCGCGCCAAGGCCGAGAAGGACGCGATGCGCGACATCATCGGCAACCTGCTCGCCGCGCAGATCCCGGTGCTGTCGTGGTGGGCGCTGGCCAACGTCGCGACCCGCGCGTCGGCCACCATCACCATGACCGCGGTGTTCGTCACCGGCATCATGCTCTACCAGGCCGGCCAGACCTCGGTCGGCGAGGTCGTCGCCTTCATGAGCCTCGCCACCGCCCTGGTGACGCGCCTCGACCACGTGGTCGGCTTCGTCAACGGCCTGTTCCAGCAGGCGCCGAAGATCGCCGAGTTCTTCACGATCTTCGACACGGTGCCGGCCGTCCGCGACCGCTCGCACGCCGTCCAGGTCGCCCGCTTCGCCGGCGAGGTCGAGTTCGAGGGCGTCGGCTTCTCCTACGACGGCCGCCGCAAGGCGCTCGACGGGGTGTCGTTCGCGGCCCGCGCCGGCGAGACCATCGCGCTCGTCGGCACCACCGGCTCGGGCAAGTCGACGACGCTGGGCCTGCTGCACCGCAGCTTCGACCCGGGCGCCGGCGCGATCCGCATCGACGGGATGGACATCCGCGACGTCGCGGTGTCGTCGCTGCGCCACAACATCGGCGTGGTGTTCCAGGAGCCGATGCTGTTCGCCCGCTCGATCCGCGAGAACCTCCAGGTCGGCCGCCCGGACGCCACCGATGCCGAGATGCTCGACGCCCTGGAGCGCGCCCAGGCCTCCGCCTTCATGGCGCGCCAGCCCGACGGCCTCGACACGGTGATCGGCGAGCGCGGCCGCTCGCTCTCGGGCGGCGAGCGCCAGCGCCTCTCGATCGCCCGGGCGATCCTGAAGAACCCGCCGATCCTGATCCTCGACGAGGCGACGAGCGCGCTCGACGCCGCCACCGAGCGCCGCCTGCAGGGCGCGCTGGAAGCCGTGATGGAAGGCCGCACCACCTTCGTCATCGCCCACCGCCTCGCGACGATCCGCAACGCTGACCGCATCCTGGTCTTCCACGAGGGCCGCATCGTCGAGAGCGGCACCTTCGACGGCCTGGTCGCGCAGAACGGCCGCTTCGCCGAGCTCGCCCGGGCGCAGTTCATGGCCGCCGAGGCGGACGAGGGCGAAGCGGTGCTGGCTCTGGCGGCCTGAGGTCGAGCCGAACCACCGGGACCGCGCTTCCGCACGCGCGGTCCCGGGCTTCGAGCGCCGATATAGCGATATGCTATAGGTAGACCTTGAAGCGAATTGCCTACGGCAAGGCCGCCCTCGAGACCCTGAGCCGCATGCCGACCAACGTGTCGGCGATGATTCGTTCGAAGATCACGCAGTACGCAGCCGACCCGGCAGCGCAGGCCCACAACGTGACGCGCCTGAAGACCATGGACGGCGTCTGCCGGCTCCGGATGGGCGACTGGCGGGTCCTGTTCACCGAAGACGGCGAGATCGTCGCGATCATCAAGGTGACGCCCCGGGGAAGCGCCCACGATTGAGCGGTCGATCCCGGCGATGCCCGCGCCATCGCGCCCGACCGAGAAGGACGTTGCCATGAACGCGCATCGCTTCACGACACCGGCCGGCGAGCGACTCGTGATCCTGAGCGAGGCCGACTACACCGCGCTGGCCCAGGCCGCGGAGGACGCGGCCGACCAGGCCGCCGTCGCGCAGTTCCGCCTGAAGCTTGCGACCGGCGAGGAGGAGCTGATCCCCGCCGAGGTCGTGGACCGGCTGCTCGGCGGCGACAACCGCATCCGGGTCTGGCGCGAGCATCGTGGGCTCACGATGGCGGCGCTCGCGGGGCAGGCCGGCATCGCCCAACCGTTCCTCTCGCAGATCGAGACCGGCAAGCGCGACGGCACCGTGGAGACCCTTCGGAGGATCGCGGACGCCCTCGCGGTCACGCTCGACGACCTCGTCGGCTGACGCCGGCGCGAGCGGCCAAAAGAAAACGGCCCGCCTCCCGTTTCGGGGAAGCTGGCCGGATGAGGTTTCGGATCACACGGAGTCCTGGGGACAACAGCCCGAGGCGGACTCGGTTCCCGGCAAAGCGTCTCGTCCTAGGCAACCGGCGGGCGCGCCTGGCGCGCGTGCATCCGCGCCCGCAGCCGGCTGCGCTTGGCCGCGATCACGGTGCCGTTGATCTCGCCGCCGAACAGGAACATCGCCGCGAGCCAGTACAGGAACACCAGGAACACCATCGCGGTGGCGAGGCCGCCGTAGGTCGAGGCGTAGGCGTTCGAGAAGCGGTCGAGGTAGAACCCGAAGCCGAGCCCGGCGAAGAACCACAGCAGCAGCGTCACGCCGATGCCCGGCAGCACCGCCAGGAACGAGCGCCGGCCGGCGGCGACGAACTTGTGGGCGATGATCAGCACCGCGGCGAGCAGCAGCGCGGTGATGCCGATCCGCGCGATCGCGACGGTGAGGCCCAGGGGCTCGAGCCCCGGCGCGACGAGGACGACGTTGCGCCAGATCAGCGGGCCGAGCACCACCAGCAGCGCGAAGGCCAGCATCGCGCAGGCGCCGCAGACGACGTAGCCGATCGATTCGAGCCGGGTCAGCCACCACGGCCGCATCTCGCGCAGGCCGTAGGCGCGGTTCAGGCCCACCCGCAGGCTCTCGACGCCGGAGGACGAGAAGTACAGCGCCAGCAGCGCGCCGACCGTCAGCACCCCGCCGCGCTGCTCGGTGAGCACCCGGTGGACCTCGCCGACGATCGGCTTGGCGACCTCCCGCGGCCACGCGTCGAAGATCAGCAGGCCGGCCTCGTCGGCCAGGGACTTGGTGCCGAGCAGCCCCGCGAGCGCCGCGAGCAGGATCAGGAACGGGAACAGCGAGGTCAGGATCGACAGCGCGATGTGGCTCGCGATCGCCCAGCCGTCATGGGAGACGAAGCGCTGCGCGGCGATGCCCGCGACCTCGAGGGCGGTGCGGAGGGGTTTCATGCCGCCCTCCCCGCTCCCCGCACGCGGGGACGGGGCTTTGCCGACCACGTCGTCGGCAAAGCGCGGCGGCAGCCGATGGTGAGGGGGCGTCGACGGAGGAGGCTCTTTCGGGGCCGCCCCCTCACCGCCGCTCCGGCTTCGCCTGCGCTTCCCGCACGGACGACGAGGTCCGTGCGGGCCTCTCCCCGCGTGCGGTGCGAGGGGATGCGCGGTGATCGCCGAGATCCTTCCGTCAAAGCGTTTGTCACGTGCGGCGATGCTACCCGATGGAGGATGCGTTTTTTGGGATACGTGATCGCGTTCCCGTCCCCGTCAACGCGTCGAGGGCCGGGGGGCGGCGTTCGGTGCCGGGGTGAAGCCTTCGGGCAACGGCGGGGCGCCCCCTGTCCCGGGGCGGGGGCGCCCCGGCTTTTTCGGTTGTCAGCGCGGACGGCGCGTGCTGCCTGCGCGGCACCATGCCCGCCCTCCTCGCAAACGTCTTGATCCCGAGCCTGTTCGTCCTGATCTGGGCGACCGGCTTCATCGCGGCCCGGTTCGTGGCCCCCCATGCCCAGCCGCTGCCCTTCGTGGCGTTGCGGGTGATCGGCGTGGCCCTGGTGCTCGGCGCGATCGCCCTCGCGCTTCGCGCCCGCTGGCCGCGGACCCGCGCGGGATGGCGCGACGCGATGGTCGCGGGCGTGCTGATGCAGGGCTGCTACATCGTCGGCGTGTTCTGGGCGATCCATCGCGGCCTGCCCGCGGGAATCGCGGCCCTCGTCGGCAGCCTGCAGCCGCTGGCGACGGCGATGCTGGCCGGGCCGGTGCTCGGCGAGGCGGTGAGCCTGCGCCGCTGGTGCGGAATCGGGCTCGGCTTCCTCGGGGCCGGGCTCGTGCTCGCCCCGAAGATCGGCGCCGCCGACCCGGCCGGCATCCCGCCGGTAGCGCTCGCCGCCTGCGCCGGCGCGGTCGCCGCGATCACGCTCGGCACGCTCTGGCAGAAGCGCACCGGCGCCGACGCCAACCTGCTGGCCACCGCGACCCTGCAGTTCGTCGGCGCCTGCGGCGTCGCGGTGCCGCTGGCGCTGCTGTCGGGCGACGGCCTCGCCGTGCCGCCGCTGCTGCCGGTCTGGCTCGGGATGGCGTGGTCGGTGCTGGTCAGCTCCGTCGCCGGGATCCTGCTGCTGCTCGTGCTGATCCGGCGCGGCGCGGTGGCCGGCGTCTCGGCGCTGCTGTTCCTGGTGCCGCCGGTCTCGGCGACCATGGCCTACCTGATGTTCGGCGAGGCGCTGACCGGGCTCCAGGTCGCCGGCATGGCGGTGGCCGCGATCGGCGTCGCGGTGGCGAACCGGGGCTAGGCGAGAGGGCGCAGCGACGGCACCCGCCACGGCGCGCCGGTTTCGCCAACCGGTTGCGGCGTTGAGGAAAATTGCACGCGACTGGATAGAAAATTCAAGACGAATTGCGGCTCCGAGCCTCAAGAATTTGCTACGTCCCGGTGGATCGGGCCTATATTGCTCGCAACCGGAAACGTTCAGACGAAAGTGCCAGCCATGTCCGCTTCGCCCGCCTTCCAGCCCGAGCCGCAGGATCTCGTCGCCCTCACGCAGGCCGCCGGCGAATCCGCGAAACGTCTCGTCGCCGAGGCGACCCGCCGGGTCCGCACCCGCGTGCTGGGCACGGACGGCAAGGTCGACGCCGCCAAGCTGGAGGCCGAGCAGCACGCCGCCCACGGCCTCGCCTGGATCGCCACCTACGGCGAGGCGGTGCGCGAGCTCGGCACCTACGCCGCCAACCTGCGCGCGGCCGGCCGCCTCGGCGAGACCGAGACGCTGCTCGTGAAGATCGGCGCGGGCGAGTACCTCGAGCAGATGGTCTCGGGCATCCCGATGAGCCAGGGCGAGATGGTGCGCCCGGTCGGCTCGCTCGGGCTCACCGCCCGCGAGGTGCAGCAGTTCCGCACCGACGCGGTCGAGGCGCTGATCGCCGACGGCAACACCCCGGAGAACCGCGCCGCCCTGGTCCAGAAGATCCGCGACGGCGTGGCGTCGGCCACCGTCGGCGATTCCGGCCTCGACGAGGACATGGAGGCGATCCGCTCCGAGATGCGCCGCTTCGGCAAGGCCGAGGTGGTGTCCCAGGCGCACGAGTGGCACCTCAAGAACGACTACATCCCGATGGAGATCGTCACCAAGATGGCCGAGCTCGGCGTCTTCGGCCTGACGATCCCGGAGGAGTACGGCGGCATGGGCCTGCCGAAGATCTCGATGTGTGTCGTCTCCGAGGAGCTGTCGCGCGCCTATATCGGCGTCGGCTCCCTCGGCACCCGCTCGGAGATCGCCGCCGAGCTGATCCTGTGCGGCGGCACCGAGGAGCAGAAGCAGCGCTTCCTGCCCAAGATCGCCTCGGGCGACATCCTGCCGACGGCCGTGTTCACCGAGCCGAACACCGGCTCGGACCTCGCCTCGCTGCGCACCAAGGCGGTGAAGGACGGCGAGACCTGGAAGATCTCCGGCAACAAGACCTGGATCACCCATCCCGTCCGCGCCGACATCATGACGGTGCTGGTCCGCACCAAGCCCGAGGAGAAGGGCCACCGCGGCCTGTCGATGCTGATCGCCGAGAAGCCTCGCGGCACCGACGCGGAACCGTTCCCGGTCCAGGGCCTCACCGGCGGCGAGATCCACGTGCTCGGCTACCGCGGCATGAAGGAGTACGAGCTCGCCTTCGAGAACTTCGAGGTGCCGGGCAACAACCTCCTCGGCGAGGTCGAGGGCAAGGGCTTCGCCCAGCTGATGCAGACCTTCGAGTCCGCCCGCATCCAGACCGCGGCCCGCGCCATCGGCGTCGCCCAGTCGGCCCTCGACCTCGGCCTGCGCTACGCCGAGGAGCGGATGCAGTTCGGAAAAGCCCTGATCAGCTTCCCGCGGGTCGCCGACAAGCTCGCGATGATGGCGGTGGAGATCAACATCGCCCGCCAGCTCACCTACTTCTCGGCCCGCGAGAAGGACGAGGGCAAGCGCTGCGACCTCGAGGCCGGCATGGCGAAGCTCCTCGGCGCCCGCGTCGCCTGGGCGGCGGCCGACAACGCCCTGCAGATCCACGGCGGCAACGGCTTCGCGCTCGAGTACGCCGTCAGCCGCGTGCTCTGCGACGCCCGCATCCTCTCGATCTTCGAGGGCGCGGCCGAGATCCAGGCCCAGGTCATCGCCCGCCGCCTGCTCGAGGCGGCGTGAGACGACGCCCGGGCCGGGAGACGGCCCGGGCACCGCTCGGATCTTCCCGCCCCCCCAAAATCGGGCCCGCCCGAACCGGGGGCACGCGGAATCGGGCACGCGAGACATGCGGATTCCGGGTAAGCCCATGATCCGTCGAGGGGAGGGACGCGTGGACGCATCCGCTCCGAAACGGCCCCGGCCGGGCAGCGGCCACGCCCGCAATCCGGATCAGGGGTGCAGCCTCGGCTTACCGCGGCGCCGGCTCCGCTGGGCGCCGCACATCCTCACCGGTGCCGGGGGCGGCCACGGCCCTCGTCTTCCGGTCCCCGCGGTTTCGCGGCGGACGGAACCGGTCGTCGCCCGGCGACGGACGGCGCGCGAGGCTCACGGCGCGGCAATCGCGGCGACCTGCGGCGCCTCCGTCAGGAGCAGCCCCCGCACCTCGGCGGCCGCCTCGCGGGCCGGGCGGTCCAGGGCCTGCCGCAGCGCCGCGATCCGGGCCGCGCAGCGCGCCGGCGGGCGCCGGGCGTGCCGGCGCGGGCGGGCGTCGTCGCCCGCGGCGGCTCCCTCGGTCGGCGCCGCATTCTGCCGTCGCGCCTGCACGATCAGCGCCGGCAGGCTCGGCACCGGGTGCGCGGCGTGCCGCAGGGCCTCGTCGATCGCGACCACGTCGCCGCCGGCGATGGCTTCGCACGCATCACCGTCGCCCGCCCCCACCGCCCGCGACGCCGCGAGCGCCGCATGCCCGAGCGCCCGGATGGTCGCGTCGTCGGCCCGGCGGAACAGGACCCTGAGGTGGTCGTTCGCCCGGGCGCGCAACCCGTCGAAGGCGTCCGCTTCCGAGCGCCCGTTCCGGTAGCCGTCGCGGTACCAGGCGGCGATGCGGTCGAGGGCGGCGGGGTCGGCCTGCGCGAGGATCGGCAGGTTGCGCAGCACCTGCGCGCGGGCCGCCTCCGGGCCGTCGTCGTCGTCGAGGGTCGAGTCGGGGAAGCGGTCGGGCTCCACCACCTCGGTGACGGCGCCGGCCCGGATCAGGCGCTCGGCATCCGGCATCCAGATGTCGTCGGAGGCGACCGCCAGCGCCTCCGCCGTGAAGTCCGCGGCGAGGCCGGCGTCGCGGTAGGCCGCCCGCTCGGGGCTGGCGTCGACGGCGAAGGTCTGCCCGAACAGGCCGGCCTCGTAGGGGGCGTGGAAGCCGAGGCGCCCGGCCGTGCCGAGGTAGCGCGCGCGGCCGCGGACGAAGGCCAGGGTGCAGGCCGAGGCGCATTCGTCCGGGACGTAGGTGTCGAGCCCGTGCTCGGCGATCAGCGCGCCCAGCGCCAGGCCCTCCTCGACCAGGCCGCCGCCGCTGGTGAGGTGGATGCGGCGGGCCTGCGGGTTCGCCGCCAGAAGGGCCTCGACCCGCAGCGCGACGCCGTCCATCAGGTCGCCGGCCACCCGCACGTCCGCCCCGCCCGGCCCGAGGGCGACCCGCGCCGCCGCGTCCGCCGGGGCGAAACGCTGCGCCAGATCGGTCGAGGCGCCGACGAAGGCCATCCGCAGGGAGGTCCGCGTGTCGGCCGAGCCCGCGCCGACGAGGCAGGCGAGGCCGAGGGCGGAGGCGGCGCAGGCGATCGCGAACCGGGATGGGATGCGGCGACGGGTGTGGATCGGCATGCCGAAACCTCTCGCCTGCGGCGTCGCGCAGGTCGTCCGATGGCTGGACTTCGGGGTGGGACTGGACTTCGGGGTGGGATCAGGGTCGGGCCGACCGCGTCGGCCGGGTCGCCCGCGAAGGCGCTTCGCCGCTCAGGGCGTCTCGCTCGCGAGGTAGGCGACCATCATCTCGGCCACGGCGCGGCCGGCATAGGCCGGCGGGCTCTCGCCCCGGCGCACCGGGAAGGCGTCGACGATCCTGCGGCCGGCCAGGATGCCGCGCACCTCGTCGGGCATCAGGCCGTCGTCGATGGCGGTGGCGAAGGCGGCCCGGCCGTAATGCCGGCGGTGCGCCCGCGCGGCCAGGGCGAAGGTGCGGGATCCGAATGTCCGTCCCGCGCCGGACGCGTCAAATGCCGTGTCGTGATGGCCCATCGCCGTCGTCCTTCCGTGCCGTGTTGCGATCCTTCCCCGTGCCGTCGGTGCGACGACACGACGGGATCGGACGGGCCTCGGGTCGGGACTTGCGCATGGCGACGATCATGCCGGCCTCCGGGCGGCGTGCTGCCGCCTCTTGGGTTCGATGCTGATGATCCTAGCCAATGCGGCCGGGGATGTGCTTCCAAAGATCGCCGCCCCTGCAGGTCGGTCCTGATGCGGACGGATCGAACCGCAGAAGGATCGCGATCGCCGGCCGGTCGGGCCCGCGGCGTCGGCGCCGTGGATTTGCGCGGCCGCCCCACTGGCGTTCCGGACGCGCGCACGCCAGAATCGCCGCCATGCACGACGGCACCCGCGTGGAGATCACGCCCGAGATCCTTCTCAAAGCCTACGCCGCCGGCATCTTCCCGATGGCCGAGGACGCCGACGACCCGACGCTGTACTGGGTCGAGCCCCGCGCCCGCGGGGTGCTGCCGCTCGACGGGTTCCGCGTGTCGAAGCGGCTCGCGCGCACGGTGCGCTCGGACGTGTTCGAGGTCCGCAGCGACACCGACTTCGACGGCGTGATCGGCGGCTGCGCCGCCCCGCGCCGCGAGAGCGAGCGCACCTGGATCAACGGCCGCATCCGCGAGCTCTACGGCGCGCTGTTCGACCGCGGCCACGCCCACACGATCGAGGTCTACGCCGGCGAGCCGCGCCGGCTCGTCGGCGGCCTCTACGGGGTCTCGATGGGGGCGGCCTTCTTCGGCGAGAGCATGTTCCACGAGGTGCGCGACGCCTCGAAGGTCGCCCTCGTCCACCTGATGGGACGGCTCCGCGCCGGCGGATACCGCCTCGCCGACACCCAGTTCGTCACCGAGCACCTCGCCCAGTTCGGCGCCGAGGAGCTGCCGCGCCACGTCTACAAGCGCCGGCTCGCCGAGGCGCTGGGCCACGCCGCCGACTGGAACGCCTGGCCGACGGACGGCAGCGTCCCAGGGGCGCAGGCCCTGGCCGCCCTCGGGCCGGGCTCCGCGGAGGCGTGAGGCTCCCCTTCCCTCCCCCGCTTCAGGGGGGAGGGAAAGGGGGATGCGGTCAGCGGAAGATCGCGTCGAAGATCGATTGCGGCTGCGGGGGCTGCGGCGGGGCCGGGGCCGGGCCCTCGTTCGACGGGAAGAACTTGCGCGAGGGCTTCTGGCGCGGCTGGACCGGGACGCCGCGCGGCGCCTCGACGTCGACCTGGCCGGCGGAGTTGACCTGCTGCACGGTCTTGGCGGCGTCCTTCGTGCCGCGCTTGCGCTCGGGCTTGGCGGCCATCGCCGGCACGTCCTCCTGCTCGCGCGCCTCGGCGATGATGTCGCTGCCGCCCTTACAATCCACCAGCCACACGTCGTAGATCGGGTGCTCGATCGCGTGCAGGCCGGGGCTCGAGGCGAACATCCAGCCGGTGAAGATCCGGCGGTACTTATTCTCCAGCGTCACCTCGTCGACCTCGAGGAAGGCCGTGGTCTTGGCGCTCTCGGTCGGCGGCCGGGTGTAGCAGACCCGCGGGGTGAGCTGCAGCGCGCCGAACTGCACGGTCTCGTCCACCGCCACCTCGAACGAGACGATGCGGCCGGTGATCTTGTCGAGGCCGGAGAACACCGCGGTCGGGTTCTTGATCTTGTCGGCGGAGGCCGGGCCTACGCAGAGCGCGAGGGCGGCGAGGCCGAACGCGGCCCGTGCGGTGATGCGGCTCAAGGCACGCCCCTCTCGGCAAGTGAACGACGCGGCGCGCGGCCGGCGGATCGACGCGTTCAATACGGAAACGGTGGTGGAAAAAGGGCGCGGCCTTCGTGGTCGCGACGCGGGCGGACAGGGCCTGCAGGTCTCGTTTCCGGCCCCTCCCCGTCATCCCGGGGCGCCGGAGGCGAGCCCGGGATCCAGCGCCGCGGGTCTCGCTCCAGTCTGCGCCTCGCGGCGGCCCTGGATTCCGGGCTCTGCTGCGCAGCCCCGGAATGACGGAGACCGGGTCGTCAAAGCGGATCCGGCCTCGGAGGCCTATCCAACCGGAGGGGAGACGTGCCGGCCGGACTGGTGGGGGGCTATTCGCCCGGCGTCCACGGCACGTAGTCGCCGGTGGCGGCGGGGCGGGCGCCCCAGGAGAGCTGCGAGCCCTTCGGGCGGTAGGCGTCGGCCGTGCCGGTCATGTTCTCGACGTGGGGCTTCTGCCACTCGCGCGGGGTGTAGGCCTCCTCGCTCGGCGGCAGCTCGACGTTGTGGCAGAGCCAGCCGCGCCAGCCGGGCGGGACCTTCGAGGCGTCGGCGTAGCCGTTGTAGACCACCCAGCGCCGCTCCGAGCCGACCGAGCGGTCGATCAGCGCCCCTTGCGCGCGGTAGTACTTGTTGCCGTGGTCGTCGCTGCCGACGAAGTTGCCGCTGCGCGCGGTGTAGAGCGCGAGCGACATCGTCTGCCCGTTCCACCACGTGAAGATGCGCAGAAGCGTGTCCTTGAGCGCCATCGCCGTCTCCGAAGCCTGCTCGCACGCGCGGCCGGGGATCGCGATCCGGGCTGCGCATGCAGAGCGCGGTTATGAGGAGCGGGTGCCCGCAAGTCCAGAACCAAGTCCGAAACCCGAGTCCGGGCGCCGGTGACGCCGCCGGGCGGGCGTCGCCGCGGACCGGCCCCGTCGCCCGGCGGCCATGCCGGCGCGGCGGCGCGGCGGGCGCGTTTTCGGGCGGCCCGACGACGCTGTGGACGCAAAAATTTTCCGCATGAAATCCAGGAGGCGGAAACAGCACTTACGGCCGGCGCCGACTTATCCACAATTTTACCGCCAAGACCACAACATCTAGCGTGGAACCGGGAGGCCGAACACCACTTGTTGACGTGAAGGCCGGCCCGGCGTTAATGTCCGGGTCATGGTTCGGGAGCGCCGATCCGTTCGATCCGTGCGCGTCCAGCCACCTTCTTACCAACGTCGGCCGATCCGGGCAGCGTCGCTTCAGGCGCCCGGATTCGGCTCTTCGGATCTCCGGATTCAACCCCGGGGCGCCTCTGCGCCTCGTCGGGAGAGGTGCGTCTCATGCGGTTCGAGCGTCGTTACACCACGTCCGGTTCCTCGCCTTATGCGGCGATCCCGTTCCGCAAGGCACTGTCCGAGATCCGCAACCCGGACGGCTCGACCGTCTTCCGCCTCGACGGGATCTCGGTGCCCGAGAGCTGGAGCCAGGTCGCGAGCGACGTGCTGGCGCAGAAGTACTTCCGCAAGGCCGGCGTGCCGGCGCGCCTGAAAAGGGTCGAGGAGAACGACGTCCCGTCCTTCCTGTGGCGCTCGGTGCCGGACGAGGCGGCGCTCGGCGAGCTGCCCGAGGCCGAGCGCACCGGCTCCGAGACGTCGGCGACGCAGGTGTTCGACCGCCTGGCCGGCTGCTGGACCTACTGGGGCTGGAAGGGCGGCTACTTCACTTCCGAGGAGGATGCCTCCGCGTTCCTCGACGAGCTGCGCTTCATGCTCGCCAAGCAGATGGTCGCGCCGAACTCGCCGCAATGGTTCAACACCGGCCTGCATTGGGCCTACGGCATCGACGGCCCGGCCCAGGGCCATTACTACGTCGACTACCGCAGCGGCGAGCTGACCAAGTCCGCCTCGTCCTACGAGCACCCGCAGCCGCATGCCTGCTTCATCCAGGGCGTGCAGGACGACCTCGTCAACGAGGGCGGCATCATGGACCTGTGGGTCCGCGAGGCGCGCCTGTTCAAGTACGGCTCCGGCACCGGCTCGAATTTTTCGATGCTTCGTGGAGAAAACGAAAAACTCGGCGGCGGCGGCAAGTCGTCGGGCCTGATGTCCTTCCTCAAGATCGGCGACCGGGCGGCCGGCGCGATCAAGTCCGGCGGCACCACCCGGCGCGCGGCCAAGATGGTCATCGTCGACATCGACCACCCGGACATCGAGCAGTACATCGACTGGAAGGTGAAGGAGGAGCAGAAGGTCGCCGCGCTGGTGACCGGCTCCAAGATCGTCTCCAAGCACCTCGCCGCGGTGATGAAGGCCTGCACCCAGTGCGAGGCGGAAGGCGACGCCTGCTTCGACCCCGAGCGCAACCCGGCCCTGAAGAAGGCCGTGAAGGCCGCCCGCAAGGACGCCGTGCCGGATTCCTACACCAAGCGGGTGATCCAGTTCGCCCGCCAAGGCTTCACCAAGATCGACTTCCCGGTCTACGACACCGACTGGGACTCGGAGGCCTACCTCACGGTGGCCGGCCAGAACTCCAACAACTCGGTCTCGCTGACCGACGACTTCCTGCGCGCGGTCGAGACCGACGCGCCCTGGGAGCTGAAGGCCCGCACCACCGGCAAGACGACCAAGACCCTGCCGGCGCGCGAGCTGTGGGAGAAGATCGGCGAGGCGGCCTGGGCCTCGGCCGATCCGGGCCTGCACTTCAACACCACGATGAACGACTGGCACACCTGCCCGACCGGCGGGCGGATCCGGGCCTCGAACCCGTGCTCCGAGTACATGTTCCTCGACGACACCGCCTGCAACCTGGCCTCGGCCAACCTGCTGACGATGTACGACCGCCAGACCAAGCAGTTCGACGTCGAGGCGTTCGAGCACCTCAACCGCCTCTGGACGGTGGTGCTCGAGATCTCGGTGACGATGGCGCAGTTCCCGTCGAAGGAGATCGCCGAGCTCTCCTACAGGTACCGCACGCTCGGCCTCGGCTACGCCAACATCGGCGGCCTGCTGATGACGATGGGCCTGCCCTACGACTCGGATAAGGGCCGGGCGCTGGCCGGTGCGCTGACCGCGATCATGACCGGCGTGTCCTACGCCACCTCGGCCGAGATGGCCGCGGAGCTCGGGGCCTTTCCGGCCTACGAGGACAACGCGGACGCCATGCTCAAGGTGATCCGCAACCACCGCCGCGCGGCGCACGGCGAGGCGGAGGGCTACGAGTTCCTCTCGATCGCCCCGGTGCCGCTCGACCACGCCAACATCCCGCAGGGCAATCTCGGCGACCACGCCCGCGCCGCCTGGGACAGGGCCCTGCGGCTCGGCGAGGAGCACGGCTATCGCAACGCGCAGGCGACGGTGCTGGCGCCGACCGGCACGATCGGCCTCGTCATGGATTGCGACACCACCGGCATCGAGCCCGACTTCGCCCTGGTGAAGTTCAAGAAGCTCGCCGGCGGCGGCTACTTCAAGATCATCAACCAGGCCGCGCCGGATGCGCTGCGCGCGCTCGGCTACCGCGAATCCGAGATCGCCGAGATCGAGGCCTACGCGGTCGGCCACGGCTCGATGGGCCAGGCGCCGGCGATCAACCCGGGCTCCCTGCGGGCCAAGGGCTTCACCGACGACAAGATCGCCGCGATCGAGGCGGGCCTGAAGTCGGCCTTCGACATCAAGTTCGTGTTCAACCGCTGGACGCTGGGCGACGCCTTCCTCACCGACACCCTGAAGGTGCCGGCGGACAGGCTCTCCGACCCGACCTTCGAGCTGCTGCCGTTCCTCGGCTTCTCGCGGAAGGACGTCGAGGCCGCCAACACCCACATCTGCGGGGCGATGACGCTCGAGGGCGCGCCGGGGCTGAAGCAGGAGCACTACGCGGTGTTCGACTGCGCCAACCCGTGCGGGCGGATCGGCAAGCGCTACCTCTCGGTCGACAGCCACATCCGCATGATGGCGGCGGCGCAGCCCTTCATCTCGGGGGCGATCTCCAAGACCATCAACATGCCCAACGACGCCACGGTCGAGGATTGCAAGGCGGCCTACACCCTGTCCTGGCGCCTGGCGCTCAAGGCCAACGCGCTCTACCGCGACGGCTCCAAGCTGTCGCAGCCGCTGAACTCGGCCCTGATCCAGGACGAGGACGACGAGGAGGACATGGTCGAGGCGCTGGTGCAGGCGCCGGCCGCCGCCAAGGCGACGCAGCTCGCCGAACGAATCGTCGAGCGGGTGATCGAGCGGGTCGAGCGCATCCGCTCGCGCGAGAAGCTGCCGCACCGGCGCAAGGGCTACACCCAGAAGGCCGTCGTCGGCGGCCACAAGGTCTACCTGCGCACCGGCGAGTACGACGACGGCCGCATCGGCGAGATCTTCATCGACATGCACAAGGAGGGCGCCGCCTTCCGAAGCCTGATGAACAACTTCGCCATCGCGATCTCGCTCGGGCTCCAGTACGGCGTGCCGCTCGAGGAATACGTCGAGGCCTTCACCTTCACCCGCTTCGAGCCGGCGGGCTTCGTGCAGGGCAACGACGCGATCAAGAACGCGACCTCGATCCTCGACTACGTCTTCCGCGAGCTGGCGATCTCGTACCTCGCCCGCATGGACCTCGCCCATGTCGACCCGTCCGAGATCGGCTCGACCGTGCTCGGCGGCGGCGAGGGCGACACCACCCGCGAGGCGGGCAAGCCGCAGCAGACGGCCGCCAGCGTCGTCTCCCGCGGTCTGCTGCGCGGCTCGGCCGACCGGCTGACCCTGATCCAGGGCGGCCCGTCCGGCGCGACCGTCGGCGTCGGCGCCGGCAACGCGGGCCAGTCGGCCCCGGCCGGCGGCGTGGTCCACGCCATGCGCGGCGCCACCGCGCTGAAGGCGGAGCCGGACTTCGCCGGCCACGCGGAGACGTCGATCGAGGCCCTGCCCTTCGCCAAGCCGGAGCGCAGCGTCGCCGACCGGCGCGCCGAGGCCAAAATGAAGGGCTACGTCGGCGAGGCCTGCCCGGAATGCGCGAACTTCACGCTGGTCCGCAACGGAACCTGCCTGAAGTGCGACACCTGCGGCAGCACGACCGGCTGCTCGTAGGCGCGGCGGTCGGCGCAGGGGACGTGTAACGGACAGGGAAGTTTGGTTGTGAAAAGGGGATGTTTGGTTGCAGCCGATAGGAGAGTTTGGTTGTAGCCGCCCCGGCAAGGCGTAGCCGACAGAACAGCTTGGGTACGAACACCGGGGGTTCGGAAGCGTGCGAACGGGGGCATTCCCCCGTCGCTCCATCGAGGAAGGCCCACCGTGGGGCCCGAGGCTAGAGGCGGGATGCGAGGCGGTTGCGGCCGAGCACCCCGGTCGTAACCGTCCTCAAGCAGTGACAGCGCGGCTTAATGGGGCCGTGCATCGACAGGGCCGGGGAAGGCATATTGCGTCAGTCCCCGGCCCTCCTTGCCCGGGATAATGAAGCACTCCGTTTCGTGGCGATTTCGATTGACGAACAAATCGTGAATCTCGGCCGCTGAGGGCCATGCATCGCGCCGATGGGCGCAACCGGAGCCATATCCATGAACGCTCCCGTCAAGATCGTCGCGAAGTCGAAGCTCTCCGAATGGAGAGGGCTGGACCGCATCAACCTCGTCGTCCACGGCATGAAGTGCATCTGGCGAGAGCAGGAAAAGGACGACGTCGGGATCGATGGGGAGATCGAGCTGTGCAGGCCCCGTGTGGACGGAGACGGCGCCGTGGCCACCGGCAGGATCGTCAAGGTCCAGTCGAAGTCGGGGACGAGCTTCGTCATCCGCGACACCGAGACCAGCTTCGCCTCGCCGATGTTCGAGAAGGACATCCTCTACTGGCGGGGGGTCAACGTCCCGGTCATCTACGTGGTGTTCCACCCGGACGACGACGCGCTCTACTGGAAGGACGTTCAGGCCTACCTGCGGGACAACCCGAACGCGTTGAGGGCCCCGCACCGGATCGAGTTCTCGAAGGCCGACGACCGTTTCGACGAGGCCGCCTATCCCGCCCTCCTCGCCCTTTGCGAGGGTGCCCCCGAACGGGTCTCGACGGAGGTCGGGGAAACCTTGTTCACGAACCTCCTGAGGATCGAGCGCCGCCCCGAGAAAGTGTGGATCGCCCCCGTCGTGCCCCAGAAGCAGTTCGGGTTCCATGACCGCCTGACCGGCATCATCCCCCCGTACGTCTACAAGGGGGGGCTGCTCCATACGCTCTCGGACCCGTCGGATCGGAACACCGCGCTCGCGAGCGTCATCGACGCCGGAGGCATCGAGCAAATCGACCTTGAGGAATGGATTTCGCAGGGCCCCGAGTACGAGAACGACCTCGCGCGGTTGATGAACGGCCTGATCCACCGGCACCTGAGGGGGATCGGCCTGAGCTACGCGTAGCGGCCGAGGCGCTACTTCTACAATCGCGGGCTGGCGGTGGACGCGCCCATCCAGAAGCGCTGGACCAGCGGCCGGACGGGCCGCACCCAAAGCCGGACCGTCGCCAAGCACTACGAGTACGGGAAGCTGAAGTTCTTCCGGCACCAGGCCCTGGACTACGGGTTCGAACGGTACGGCGACCTCTGGGCGATCGCCATCAACCCGCGGCTCATGTTCACCACTGACGGCACGCGGCCGTGGGAGGGTGAGGCCGCCCGGTCCTACGCGACCTCGGCGCGGGTCGAGGAATACAACGACGCCTACCTCAACAACAACATCCTGTTCTGGGCCTACCAGATGTCCGGCGGGCGGGAACTGTTCGACCTCAGGATCGGGGACGAGACCGTCGCGCAGGCCGGCGGCCCGCCGATCACGGCGGAGGCGGCCTTCAGCATCCAGAGCAATCCGGTTGCCGCGCGCAAGCGTCCGAAGGGGGAGTGAGATGTCCGTCACCATCGAGTACATCCGCGAGCCGCATCTCGAGTTCGGCGGCCACTTCCTGCATCCGGACAAGAAGACCGGGCTCGCCGAGACCGGTCCCTTCGGCCTTACCGACCCGGCCCTCCACCCGACCCAGATCCGGGTGGGCATCGTCGGGACCCGGGCGACCGCTGAGCTCTGCGAACGCTGGGTGGACGAGTGCAGGCACCGCATCGAGACCAACAAGACCCAGAAGCGGACGGCGCCTCCCGGTTCACCATCCCTCCTTGAGGCGTCCGACGAGGAGGTCACGATCGAGGCCTTGGTCAAGAGCCTGACGCCGGACTTCGTCGGCATGTCGGCGGAGACCAGCTTCGCTACCCAGATCCTCACGGCCGAGCGGTGGCGCTCCACGGTCCAGGACCGCGAGGCGCGCCTGATCGCGGATGGCGCCAACGCGATCCAGCGGGTCGAGCGGGCGACCGACCTCCTTGCCGAGCACATCGAACGCATCGCGACGGTCTCGCCCGCGCCGGACGTCATCCTCGTGGCGATGCCGGAGGTCCTTCTCGAAGGCTCGTCGACCGCCCAGCTCAACAACGGTGGCTGGCTCAACCTACGACGTGGCCTGAAGGCGCGGAGCATGAAGTGGGGCGTGCCGATCCAGATCCTGCGGGAGGACACCTTGAGCGGGAAGAAGCCCTCCCTGCAGGACCGGGCGACGCGCGCCTGGAACTTCGCCACAGCGCTGTAGTTCAAGGGCGGCGGCGTTCCCTGGAGGGGCCACAGCGTCGGCGCCGACACCTGCTACGTCGGCGTCACTTTCTACAAGGCCGAGGATGCGGGCGGCCGGATCGGGATGCGGACCGGCATCGCCCAAGCCTTCGACTACCTGGGTCAGGGGGTCGTCCTACGTGGCGATCCCTTCGAGTGGGATGTCGAGGAGCACGGCAAGACCCCGCACCTCACCCACACCGGCGCATCCGATCTGATGCGCAAGGTCCTGACCGAGTACAAGAAGATCAGCCGCCTGCCGCCCAAGCGCGTCGTCGTCCACAAGAGCTCCCGCTTCTGGGGGCCGGAGCACCGCGAGTTCAACGAGCTGGAGGGCTTCTTCGAGGGGATCTACGCCGTGAACCCGCTGGCCGAGGTGGACCTCGTGACCCTCGACCGGAGCCGAGTGCGGCTGGCCCGGATCGGACGCTACCCGCCGGTCCGGGGTACCTTCGCGATGGTCGATGACGCCTACCCCATCCTCTACACCCACGGTTTCACGCCGTACTTCGACACCTACCCGGGCGTCCACGTCCCGGAACCCTGGACCATCCTGGAGAAGCACGGCGACAGTGGGCCGCGCGAGCTCGCCACCGAGATCCTCGCCTTGACGAAGATGAACGTGAACAACGCTGCCTTCTCCGATGGCGTGCCGATCACGATGGCCTTTTCGAGAAAGGTCAGCGAGGTGCTGAAGCAGGTCAGCCCGGAGATGACCGTACGGTCCGAGTACAAGTTTTACATGTGAGCCTCCGGCGAGGCCGTTTCGCGTGTCCGTAATCGGTGTCGGGTTGATTGAAAGCAGCTCTTCCGCTGACGACCCATCCCGGCCGCTTGCACCATGCCAGACATTTCCCGAAAGCAGCAATACGGCACGCCGGCACGTTCGATCCCTCGTAATCATTCATCACGACTACGTGAGTTTTTGGCATACAAAATTTCACGTACTCCAGCGCAGCAAAGACCCAGCTCTCTCGGGTTTGCTGTAGCCAGATTTGGGACACAAACGATGGACGCTAACCGACGCGCGTTTCTGGGAACCGCCGCCCTCGGAGCCGGTGGCCTAATGGCGCTGACGCAGCAGGCTGCTGCAGCAACAACGGATCACGGCGCGCCGGGCGCGGGCGGCTTCGGCCGTGACGTTCAGTAGCTCCCCCCGGGCGCGCAAGTCGCCTACCACGACCCTAAGGATGTCGGCGCCATGCCCGATTTCCATTTTTCCCTCGACGGCAACGTCCCGAAAGTCACGTCGGGCGGGTGGGCCAAGGAAGCGACCGTTCACCAGTTCCCCATCAGCAAGGGGATCGCGGGCGTCCATATGTTCCTTGATCCCGGCGCCTCGCGCGAGCTGCACTGGCACGCCATCGCCGCCGAGTGGGCCTACGTGATTGACGGCCGCTGCCAGACGGTTGTGCTCGATCCGTCAGGGGCGAGCGAAATCAACAATTACGAGCCAGGCGACCTCTGGTTCTTCCCGAAGGGCCACGGCCACTCGATCCAGACGATCGGCGACAAGCCCTGCCACTTCATCCTATCGTTCGACAATGGCGCCTTCTCAGAGCACGGCACCTTCTCGATTACCGACTGGGTCGACGTGTCCCCAAAGGACATGCTGGCGGAGAATTTTGGGCTGCCGAAGGAAGCGCTCAACGCCTTCCCGAAGGGCGAGGCCTACATCCAAGCCGGACCGGTCATCCCGCTCTCCCAGGCGCTCGATGCGCCTTGGCCGAAGGAATCCACCCACAAGTTCCGGCTCCTGAAGGACCCGCGCGCCGTGCGCGAGTTCGACGGCGGGACCTTCCGTCTTGCGACCGTCGACGAGTGGCCGGTTTCCAAGTCGATGTCGGGCGGCGTCATGACCATTCGCCCCGGCCAGATGCGTAAATTCCATTGGAACGTGAATGCCAACGAGTGGCACTTCTACCTGAAGGGTAAGGGCCAGGTGGCGCTGTTCGGCTCGGGCGGTCGCGGCAAGGTCGCAGAGTTCAATCCGGGCGATGTGGCCTACATCCCGATGGGCTTCGGCCACGCGATCAAGAATGTCGGCGACGAGGATCTGGAGATCATCCAGACTTGGGACAACGGCAAGTTCGAGGAGATCGACCTCGATGCCTGGATCAAGGCCAGCCCGAACTATCTGGTGTCCAACAACTTCGCCGGCGTGCCGACCGAGACGATCACGAAGCTGAAGCAGAGCTGATCGAAATCCTAATATCGACTGGAAGGGTGAGGTTCTTATGTAAAACCTCACCCTTCATAAATTAAGCCAATCTGCTGTACCGGATTATCATATAAGACGTATGATTATACCGTTTAGCCGCCCGAAAGCAGACCGGCAGAAATCCACCCATCTTAATCGTAGAACAGACGGACGGGACATGACCTAACGCAGTCGTTTGCGTTCCCCGACGCGATGTGCAGAAGCGGACACATGGCGAGACACCTCTGATCCACTGCCACTGGCTAATACAGACCTTCGTGTTCGGAATGGCGTCTCATCGAAGCGAGTTTGTCTACCAAGGCCGCTTTCGCTTCGAGCGGTTCAGAAACTATTTCGATGCACGCGGAGCATGTCGGCGATCGTGCGCCCATAAGCTATCGACACGACAGCCGGGGGAACAGGTCTGAGCCGATAAGCAGCGCATGCCTACGGCAGATGGGGCCTTTTCAAAAACACGGCGACCTTGTTCTCCCTCGTTGTCCCTGGACACATGTTCGCCGCCGGGTTGCCGAAGAAGGAGCCGCCACCTCTGCCGTATGTAGCTTCCCTTAGGGAGCTACCGGGTAGCGTTTGCCTTGGCAGAATGCCTTCTTGACTGATCAGGGGAGGCACGAATGAAAGGCGGTATACATCGGCGGTCTTCGGCTGGTCGGACACCGGGGATTTGGGAGGGCTCGTACCTCGAACGAATGGACCCCAACGCTGCGGTCTTCACCCCCGATATTGTCAAAGCGATGTGCGAAGGGTTCGATCTGGCTTGGACCTCGATGCTCGCTGCCAACCTCGTTTGCGCGGCTGATCGCTTCGCAACGGAGACACGACGTCAGCTCGCGATTGCGATCGTCGAATCTGCCTGCCGGGGCACATGCGATCGCCATCGGCTGAGCGAAAATGCTCTTAGAAGCTTCTTCCCCCTGGGGCTGCCAGGGCTGGCCGAACAGGATCGGAACGATCCTAGGTAGGCTTTTGCTGATCGCGACCGGCGCAGCCTGACGGAACAATCCCTGCGGCCAGCGCGGTCTGAAGCAAGTCCGTCAGGCTGGCCGCGTTGAGGCGGTTCATGACTTGGGCGCGGTGCAGTTCCACCGTGCGGGGGCTGATACCGAGGTGCTGGCCGATCGTCTTGTTGGTTCCACCATCGACGAGACCGACGAGGACCTGGCGTTCTCGAGGCGTCAACCGCACCAACCGCGCCGCGGCGCTCTCATCGGATGTCGTCGGCCGGGCGTCACTGTGACACTCGATATCGCGATCAGCAGCGCGGATTGCGGTGCATCCTCATCGCTCAAGCTCACGAAGTCGACGGCGCCAGCCTTCATGGCGGCGACCGCCGAGGCGACATCTGCCGTGGGCGAACCGAGCGCGATGGTCGTCAACGCGATGGAACGCGCCTTCAGTTCCCGCGGGATCGCAAGGCATTCATTCCTCGACTGCCGGACGTCGACAAGCACGCAACCCGGCGTGAGGACCGGGGCCATGTCGAGGAAAGCCGATGCGCTGTCGAAGGTTCGGACACGATATTCGAGGCTCCGAACCAGGTTTGCGAGCCGTCGCGCCTCACCGATTTTCGTGCTGACGATGTAGAGTTGATGCTCGTCCTGGTTCGACAGATCGGCGGTGATCCCGCCCAATCGATAGACTGTACCGTTCTCGTCCCGGATCGGAAAGCTGGTCTCGCGCAGCCAGCGGATCGCGCCGTCCCCGGGACGGATGATCCGGTACTCGAACTGCACCGCCTCACCGGCTCGGACAAGTCCGAGCGACCGTTCGACCTGTTGCCGATCGGCGGGGTGGACATCTTTGATCCATTCACTGAACGCGGTCGGCCCTTCCGCGCACGGCACGCCCCAGATCCGCTCGAAGGCGGCACTACGATAGACGATCTTTCCCGCTTCCGGATCGCCGATCCAGAGGAGGCTCCGGCTGTGCTCGGCAAAGCTACGGAACTGGGCCTCGCTGGCCCGGACAGACGTTTCGACATGGCGTTGTGCTGTGACGTCGATCACGGCGCCGATGAACGCGACGGCGCGACCATCCGCGAACGTGGTCCGGCCGGACGTCGCGACATGGCGGGTTTGGCCACCTGTGCGCCCGATCAGCCGATATTCGATGCTGTAGCTGCCGTCCCCGGCCAGATCGATGGCGGCAGCGATGGCATCTTGGACGCGAGCGCGGTCATCCGGGTGGATTCCGGCTTCGAAGACACCGGTGTCGACGGGCGCAGGCGCCGGGACGCCCCACATTTCGCGCACGCGCTGGTCCCAGGTGTGGACACCGGTAGACGGATCCCACGTGTAGACGCCGAGACCGACGAGATCAGTCGCGATCCTGAGGCGCGCCTCGCTTCGCTTAAGCTCCTCCGCCATGACGCGGCGCTCGCTCGTATCCCGAGAAACACCGACGACCAGCTCGATCGCGCCGTCCTCCGCGTGCACCGGCCCCCATAGAAAGTCGAAGTAGGCACCGTAACCCGTGGGGCTCCGGTAGTAGACTTCGCCCTGCGTCGTCACGCCGTCGTTCAGGACGCGGTCGATGTGGCCGTCGAGCTCCTCGGCCAGCTCGGGTGGGTAGTCGAGGTCCGCGAAGGTTCTACCCAGCATCTCGTCGGAGGACAGGCCGAACAGGGTCAGCATGGCCGCATTCGCGTAGGCGAAGCGTTTTTCGGGATCGAAGGCGTAGACGAAATCGGGAATCGAAGAGAGCGTTGTCTCGAGGAAGCGGGACTGGCTCGCCAGTTCCGCCGACGCGGCGTCGACTCGCTGCGTGGCCCGCTTGAGATCGTCGATGTCCTGCACGACGAGGACGACGATTGCTTCGCCTTCGCCGCGGACGGGCGCTGCGCCGACGCGGATCCAGCGTTCCGACCCATCCTTCCCGCGATGGAGAAAATCGATACCCGGCAAGACCGTCTCGCCGCGTAAGGCCCGGTTGCCCGGGTAGCGATCGGGCGTGATCGGCCCGTCATCGCCCTCGTACCCCCGCCAGCGATCCATCTGAGTCGGATCGCGCGACGCCTGCCCGATCAGCCCGACGTAAGGGTGCATGAGCGCGTTGGAATGAACGAGATGCCCGTGATGGTCATAGATGCCGACGCCGAGGGGCAGGGTGTCCAGGATCGATGCAAGCAGGGGACTTTGATCGCGAAGCGCTCGCTCGAGGGTCGCCATCGGCCCAGCTTCTGATCGTGAACGACTCGCCATGACATCCGCCCCCTTTAAGTCACAACGGGCTGATGTTCAGAATTTTTCTTCAGTACCCATGCGTATCGCACGTCTTCTGCTTTCGCGCGATAGTCGAATAGACGATCGGCATCGATGAAGATTTCAGCGCCGGCACGACATCGTCGATGCGGTCGTGCCTGTTCCCGGGGCATGGCCCGGAGCCGCAACAGGTAGGCCCGGCTCGACCGGGTGAGGCTGCTCCACGAGCCGCGACTCGGGAACCTCCCTAGGGATCATCCGGATAGCTCGCCGCTCGCGCGCCGGAGATGAATCGTCACCGACGCTTCCGAGGAGATCACCATGAGAGCTCTGGTCTGGCACGGCACGCAAGACATTCGATGCGATACGGTTCCAGACCCGACGATCGAGGACGACCGGGACGCGATCATCAAGGTCACCGCTTGTGCGATCTGCGGCTCGGACCTGCACCTCTACGACCACTTCATGCCCGGCATGGAGAAGGGCGACGTCATGGGCCACGAGTTCATGGGCGAGGTCGTCGAGACGGGGAAGGGCGTCGGCGGCAGCTTGCGCAAGGGCGAACGGGTGGTGATCCCGTTCACGATCATCTGCGGCCAGTGCGACCAGTGCAGGCGCGGTTTCTTCTCGGTCTGCGAACGCTCGAACCGCAACAAGCACTTGGCCGAAAAGGCCTTCGGGCACACCACGGCGGGCCTTTTCGGCTACACCCACCTCACCGGCGGCTACCAGGGCGGCCAGGCCGAGTACGTCCGCGTGCCCTTCGCCGACAAGACCCATATCAAGGTGCCGGAGGGGCTCAGCGACGAGCAGGTTCTGTTCCTCGGCGACATCTTTCCCACCGGCTGGCAGGCGGCGGTGCAGGCCGACATCCAGCCGACCGACACGGTAGCGATCTGGGGCGCCGGTCCGGTCGGTCAGATGACGATCCGCTCGGCGATCCTGCTCGGCGCCAAGCGGGTGGTATGCATCGACAGCGTGCCCGAGCGCTTGGAGATGGCTCGGGCGGGCGGAGCGATCACCATCGACAATGCCCAGGAGAGCGTGGTCGAGCGCCTCAACGAGTTGACCGGCGGCAAGGGGCCGGAGAAGTGCATCGATGCTGTCGGCATGGAGGCCCATTCACCGCGTGCGCTCGAACAGGCCTACGACCGCCTCAAGCAGGCGGTGATGCTGGAGAGCGACCGTGCCAGCGTTCTGCGAGAGATGATTTACGTCTGCCGTCCCGCCGGGATCCTCTCGATCCCCGGCGTCTATGGCGGCCTCGTCGACAAGATGCCGATGGGGGCCCTGATGAACAAGGGCCTCACCGTCCGCACCGGCCAGACGCACGTAAATCGCTGGACCGACGACCTCGTGAAGCGCATCGCCGACGGACAGATCGACCCCTCCTTCGTCATCACCCACCGGGCGGGGCTCGAACAGGGACCGGAGATGTACAAGACCTTCCGCGACAAGAAGGACAA
This sequence comes from Methylobacterium sp. E-041, assembly GCF_022829665.1. NCBI lineage: Bacteria > Pseudomonadati > Pseudomonadota > Alphaproteobacteria > Hyphomicrobiales > Methylobacteriaceae > Methylobacterium > Methylobacterium sp. E-041. Next base: position 28,651 of record NZ_JAKSYQ010000145.1, read on the forward strand.
CTGCATCAAGGTCGTGCTCCGGCCGTAACTGGTGTCGTAGCGCGCCGCGCTGCGGCGGCTCTGCCGCTTCGCCCTCGTGTCCACCGAGGAAGCCAGCATGTCCGAGTCCACGTACCCACGCGACCGGGGCCGCCCACGCGCGCAGATGCCCTTGCCGAACTATCTCGGTGCGGACCCGCGCCGCAGGCCGGATCCCGGAACACAGGTCCTCGCCCAAGGTCTCGGCTGGCTCTCGATCGGTCTGGGTCTGACCGAGTTGGCGTATGGCGGCGCCATAGCTCGCTGGCTCGGCATGCCGCGCGCGGCTCCGGTCATTCATGCCTACGGCGTGCGCGAACTCCTCCAAGGAGCCGGAATTCTGGGCTCCAGCGATCCGACCCCCTGGATCTCGGCACGCGTCGCGGGGGACGCGCTCGACATCGCCACGGTCCTGCCCGGGCTCGAGGATCCCAATCCCCTCAAGCACAATGTGTTGCTCGCACTTGGTGCCTTGATCGGGGTCACGGCGGTCGATGTGATCTGTGCGCAGAGTCTCGCGAAAGCGCCCCTCGAACCGTCTCAGAAAGTCCGTCAGGACTACCGTCGGCGCAGTGGCTTTCGACAGCGCGCCGAAGCGATGCGGGGTGCGGCACGCGACTTCACGCCCCCGCCCGACATCATCGGTCCGGAGGCGATGCGTCCCTGGAGATCGGCCAAAGCCTGAACGCAACGGAAGGGTAGGCCAGATGCTTCCTGTTCTCGAACAGGTGTCGGGCGCGCTCGTGATGGGGCTCGTCCTCGCCGACGTCTTCCTGACCGTCCTCTACGCACGCATCGGAACGGGCTTGTTCGCGGACCGGGTGGCCCATCTCGTCTGGGCGATCTTCCGCCGTGCTGACGATCTCTTCGCAAAGCGGCGGGGTGCGGTGCTCTCCGCCTGCGGCCCGGTCATCCTCATCGTCTACGTTCTCTTCTGGTCGATGGGGCTGACCCTCGGAGCCGGCCTCATCATCCACCCGGCATTGGGAACGGCCGTTCGGGCGAGCGGTGGCGAAACCCCGGCCGACTTCGTGACCGCCCTGTACGCGGGCGGCAGCAGCATCGCGATTGTGGGGGCGAGCGACTTCAAACCGGCCACGGACGCCTACCGGGTCCTCTACCTCGTCAACTCGCTCATCGGGATGTCGGTGACGTCGCTGGTCCTGACCTACGTGATGCAGGTCTACACATCGCTTCGACAGCGCAATGCTCTCGGCCTGAAGCTGCATCTGCTGGCGGCTGAGACCTCGGATGCGGCCGAACTCCTGGTACGTCTCGGGCCCAGAGGACAGTTCAGTTCCGGATACACCCACCTGGCCAATGTTGCCGGGTCCCTCGCCGAAATGAAGGAGGCGCATCACTTCTATCCGGTGCTGTTCTACTTCCGCTTCCGGCAGCCCTTCTATTCCGTCTCGGCGCAGGCGTTCATCGCGCTCGACACGGTGTCGCTGATCCGAAGCGGAATTGTGGATCGTCAGGCCGCATGGCTCAAGGAGAGCGCTGCTGTCGATGCGATCTGGCGCGTCGCCATGCTGCTTGTCATCACCCTCGAATTGACGTTCCTGCCCGGGGATCTGCCAGCGCCCGCCGACGCAAACTGTACCGAGCGCGAAGCATGGCGTACCCGCTACGCAGCGGCCGTCGGCCGGCTGTCGGAAGCCGGCGTCGAGCCGACACCGGGTGGGCCGGGTCCAGAGACCTATGTCGCGTTGCGGGCACGTTGGCAGCCACACATCGCACGACTGGCCCCTGCGATGGCCTACCACATCGAAGAGTTCAGACCCGGGAGGGAGCCGCGACCCTGAAACGCTTCGTCCCAGCGTATCGAAAACGGCGCTCGCACGCGCTCCCTGTTGCTGGTCTGTCAGCTTCGTCGAACGCGCTCTCGGGAGCCGCTGCTTCGCCTTGGAGAAATTGCACCGGAAGCGCTGACTTTGGCCGAGCGTCTTGATCTGCGAAAACCGGTCGTGTCCCAGCTCCATTAATCGTTTCGACTGCCGGACGGGCATCGCTATTTTTGTAAATCTGGAAACTCTGCTGCGTTTGAGGAAGTTTTGAGCCTGGCTACGGACAACACCTTAGGACTCTACCGGATGAGGCAATCGCGGAATGCATGACACGCTTCTCATCGAGCCCACGGCTTCAGGTTGGAAAAGCCATCTTATGTCCCGGGGCTGTAACGACCAATCCTCGCACTCGAAGGAAGCCAGCCATGGTGACCAAAGCGCTCTTCGTACGACTGGAAGCGAAGCCCGGACGTGAGGCCGATGTGGAAAGTTTTCTGCGCGGCGGTCTTTCGATTGTCGAGCAGGAGCCGGCGACGACAGCTTGGTTCGCCGTTCGAATCGGACTGTCGACCTTTGGAATCTTTGACGCCTTCCCCGACGAGGCGGGCCGGCAGGCCCATCTTTCCGGCGGCGTCGCGCAGGCGCTGAAGGCACAGGCGTCCGAACTGTTCTCCGAGCCACCTTCGATCCAGGAAATCGACGTGCTCGCCTCGAAGCTTCCTCGGTGGCGGGGGCCGGTGCCCCATGGATCACAGACCGACGCCGGGAATGCGCTCATGCTGGCCGAAGGAACTACGATTTGAGCGTTCAGCCGTTCAGGTCCGGCGTCGCCTCAAAGGGCCCCCCCGTTACTCGAGCGGGCCGCAGTGTCCGAGCGGGCGGTGAGGACCGTCCCGAATCCAATCCTTGTCGAACGGAGAGCGGAACATGACTTCTGAAACCCTCGACGACCTGAAGGTCGCGATCCTGGTGACGGACGGCTTCGAGCAGATCGAGATGACCGATCCGCGCAAGGCCGTCGACGAGGCAGGCGCCGAGACCCGGCTCGTGTCGCCCAAGGACGGTCGGGTGAAGGCCTGGAACTTCACGGATTGGGGCGACACCTTCCCGGTGGACATGCCCCTCGACAGCGCCCGGTCCGAGGACTTTGACGCGCTCCTGCTGCCGGGTGGCGTCATCAACCCCGACATGCTCCGCGCGCTGCCCGAGGCGATCGCGTTCGTGAAGGCCTTCTTCGACGCCCGCAAGCCCATGGCCTCGATCTGCCATGGCCCCTGGACCATCATCGAGGCGGACGCCGCACGCGGACCGCGCCTGACCTCCTGGCCGTCGCTGATGACCGACCTCAAGAACGCCGGGGCGGAGTGGGTGGATCAGGAGGTCGTCGTCGATCAGGGCTTCGTCACCAGTCGCAAACCCGACGACATCCCGGCCTTCCACCCGGAGGTGATCAGGCTGTTCGCGAGCGCACGCGGACCGTCGCGACAGGCAGCCGCCCAATGAAACCGAAAGCCGCGGTCGACGCTGCGCAGCAAACGCCTTCTCCGTCGGGACCGAAGATCATGGAGCGGCGTCCGTTCGGTCCTGTGCCACGCGAGATTGCGGTGATCGGCCAGGGAACCTGGTACATTGACGACGCGCACCGACCCACCGCTGTCGCGACCCTGCGGCGGGGTCTCGACCTCGGCATGACCCACATCGACACGGCCGAGATGTACGGCGACGCCGAGACCGTGGTCGGCGAGGCTATTGCTGAACGGCGCGAGGAAGTTTTCCTTGTCTCCAAAGTACTCCCCAGCAACGCGACGCGCGCGGGGACCGTGGCGGCCTGCGAGCGATCGCTTGCGCGCCTGCGCACCGACAGGCTGGATTGTTACCTCCTGCACTGGCCCGGTCCGCACCCACTGGAGGACACCTTCGCCGGCTTCGAGCGGCTTCGCGAGCAGGGCAAGATCCTGTCCTGGGGGGTGAGCAACTTCGACGTGCCCGACCTCAATGCCGCTTGGAAAGCCGGTGGCGAGGGCCGGATAGCCTGCAACCAGGTCCTCTATCACCTCCAAGAGCGTGCCATCGAGCACACGGTACTGCCGTGGTGTGAGGAGCACGGTATCGCCACGGTCGCTTACAGCCCATTCGGCCATGGCAGCTTTCCCGGCCCGTACACGTCGGGGTACCGCGTCTTGGGGGAGATCGCGTCCAGCCACGGCGCGACCGCGCGTCAAGTGGCGCTCCGCTTCCTGGTGCGGCGACCGTCGTTGCTCACGATCCCCAAGGCGTCTAGCCCCGAGCACGTCGCCGACAACGCGGCCGCCGCCGCGCTGCAGCTGACGGAAGCCGAACTTGCCCGGATCGACGCAGCATTCCCGCTCGGCTCCCGGCCACGCCGGCTTCCCATGCTGTAGGGCCCATGAAAATCCGCTGCAGCCGGAAAGAACGGATCGGGATGCGCGCTTCGGAGCAAGTGTTCGGCGCGGTCGTGATGCTGACTGTCCTCTTCGACGTGTTCCTGAGGGGGCTTCACGCCCGTATCGGAACGGGCATCCTCAGCCCCAAGCTCACGCGGCTGACGTGGCGGCTGTTCCGAGGTCCACCGGCCGGACTACGGGCCGATGGTGTTGGCCTTCCACGGGCCGGCAATCCTCCTGCTGCTGGCCTTGACGCGGTCGGGGCTCCTCGCGTCCGACGCTGGATTGATTATGCAGCCCGAACGCAGCACCGGCGTCCGGGCCAGCCGCGGTGAGACGCCCACGGACCTCGTTACCGCCCTCTACCCCGGCGGCAGCAGCCTTCTCCATCATCGGCGCGAGCGATTTCGCGCCGCATACAGCGGCCATCAAAACGCAGCCCTCCAAGCGTCGCCCAAGGCGGCCCACCACAGACGTTTGTCGTTCACTGGCAATGCGGTTGTGCTGCCGGGGCTGTTTCCTAGCCGAGTGTACGGGATCTTTTCTGACCCAAGCCGTGCAAACGCTCCTTTGGCCATATCCTGAATTTCCAAGAAATCACCATCTGGCAAAACTTACCCGCTTGCCGAGGATGAAAACGGCGGATTTCGCTTGAACCGCCTGCGTGCATCCCGAGCGATCGACTAGGTCGCGGACTCATAAAGTTCGCAGCCAGACCCGGACGGCAGCGAGTTTGACGCTGGCGAGGAAGTTGTCGGGATCCTTGTCGTAGCGGGTGGCGACGGCGCGGAAGTGCTTGATCTTGCTGAAGAAGCGCTCGACC
>NZ_JAKSYQ010000148.1:0-934 GCF_022829665.1 Methylobacterium sp. E-041
TGTCCTTGATCACCGCTTCTGCCGGCTTCTTGGCCGGTCCGGATGTCTGCTTCATCTTCGCTCCTCAGGGGCTACGATGAACCAGCCATCCTCCGTTCGTGAAGACCCTCAATCTGTCCCACAGGTGCTGACGTCGGACACCTCGCATCAACGCTCCTGGGTGAGCTTGCTAACTAATACCGCCCGACCGCCTTTGAGACGCAAACGCTCTAAGTTGTGAGCCTCTACTTCGCATTGTTCTTCGCTGCGGATTGCGACATTGAAAGTCCGCGGGATGTGACGGCGCGGCCTGAGACACGTTCGACGAGCGCTCGTGACGCCCGGACAACCGCGCGGGACGCTTCCATGATGGCAGCGTGTTCGGCTCGATGGACCTCGACCCGATCAGCCAACGCTTGAGCTTCCAAGGCCATCCAACTTGTCGAGCGTTGCATCGATCGCCTCGGCATGGTTCAGCACCAGAGGGCACGACCGCTCGACGCTCGCACCAACAAAAACGATGATTTGGGGAAAGGTGCGCCCTCCCTCAGGCTGACCATCCGACGACCTTGCGTATCAGGATGGGGTGGTTTGAGCCTGTGCGAGCCAAGCCCAAGCAGCTGGCTCTTCCTCAAGGTCGAAGGTCTTGGTCTCGACCGGTATGATCATTCCGGAGAGGTTGATCATCGCCTTCGCCATGGCTGGCGCACCGACAACGACGTAGCGCTCAATGTGCGCTACCGAGCGCGCTTTCACGCTTGCGGCATAGCCGTCGAACGTCGCCCCGAGATCCGACCCTTCGTAGTTCGACATGATGATGAGCATGTCGATCTTCCCGTGCGCCTGCATGGCTGCATCGGTCACGGAGGACATCCACTCGATGTCGGGCTTGGTGATCTTGTCCTTGATCTCGAAGGCGAGAAGGTCGGGACGCGGTGCCTCACGCTGGATGACT
>NZ_JAKSYQ010000152.1:0-3911 GCF_022829665.1 Methylobacterium sp. E-041
GAACACGACCCGGTTGATCAGGTTGTTCTCGCGGACCGTCACGACGGTGCGGCCGCCGCTGGCGGCGACCTTCACGTCCGCGAACATGCCGCTGGCGAGCAGGTTGCGGCGGGCTTCCTCGGCGGAGCCCGATGCGGTGCCCGTGACGTAGGATCGGATCACGTCCGCGTCGACGCGTTTGTTGCCCTGGACGTCGATCTCGGCGGCCCCCGCGACGCCGGCGAACAGCATCGATATCAGACCGATGGCCCGGACCGGGCGCGAAGCCGTACGCGCTCCTTTCATCGAGGACCCGGATGCCGGACGAAGGCGATGAGGATGCACGGGCGAACTCGCTTCCGACAAGACGAATGGCGACGGCGCTTATGAGTGGGAAATTTGCCCACGGCAACGGTCGGGTTCAAGACACGTGCGGTCTGGCACACGATCGCGTTGTCCGTGGTCGCACGCCCCGGCATCGATGGATCCCCGTGCGTGTCGGCTTGGCTCGACGCGATCGTGGGATACCGAAAAGATCGTTTCCGTGCTGACGTCGGTCTTCGAGGATGGAGGCGTGCATGGAGAATTCTTGAGCGGAAACGCTATGTTAAGCGGTCCGTGGGCAAATTTCACACTGCAAGTCGGCCGGGCGATCCCGGTTATCCGAACCCAAGCGTCCCCATGAGCAGCGTTTCGTCCTCCACATCACAGGTCTTCGCTCAACGGCCACCACCGCCACTGCGTCCGCAAGGATCGATGAAGGACCAGATGTCCTCGACGATCGGCAAGGAGTTGTCCGCCGGCTCCCTCAGCGACACGGATGCCACGGCCCTCACGTCGGCACTCACTTCGATCGATACGAGCCTGTCCGCGGATGGCGCGAGCGCAACGACGAGCGGATCGACCTCGAAGCTCGATCCCTCTTCGATGAAGGATAGGATCGACGGCTTGATCTCTGATCAGGTCAGCGCCGGGACGCTGACCGACGATCAGGCCAGCGAGCTGAAGAACCTGTTCGCGACCGGCGGCCAGAGCGTGGGCTCCGTCACGTCCGATGCCGCCGCGCCGCCCCCTGGACCGCCTCCGGACGGCTCGGATACGGATGCCTCGTCGAACGGAGACGCGAGCGGCACGTCGTCCGGCGGCTCGTCTGTCAGCGACCTCTTCAGTTCCTTCCTCAAGCAGCTGCAAGCCACCCAAACCAGCAGTTCGGCCTACGGGGCCACCGGTACGAGCAGGAACACCTACGCGTCGTCGGCGCTTCTGCTGGACACCAACGCCTAAGGCCGGGTGAACCTTGGGGACCATCCGAGCCGATGGGATCGGCTAGGATGGTCCGGTCATTCACTGCATCCGCGGTACCATGGTCTCCGGGAGTGCATCGTCCAGCGGCATGGCCGGATGCATGTCGACCCTAACAGACCCCGAACGGACGGGAGCGGCGATCGCCACCGTCTCGGTTCCGATGATCACGGTGTTACCGCACTGTGATCTGCTCCCCGCGTCGACGCGCGATGGTGGCGCCGGACGCCTCTCGCTTCATCTCCGTCGCTCCCGGTCGCGACCGAGACGACGGCGATACCCATCGGCCGCCGCCTCATCGGTCGGAACCCGCCGAGGTCGATGTCCCTCCCTTGGCGTCCGACATCCGGAACCGGCGTCGGATGACGATGCCCGGGAACCGGTACCTTGTCCGCGTGACCGAAGAGCAGTCTCGCGATGAATCGAGCCAACTCCAAGCTTTAATCCCTCGCCAAATATACCCATAGTAATGTAATTATTAAAGGAGCGGCGAATCAGAAAGCAGTTATATAATTAGTCATAGTTGACGCATCAAAAGTCAAAACATTGGTCAAGATAAGACAACATCAGTACCTTATCATTGTCCGGCCGATTAAGGGAGTAGAACGGCCGGTGAGCGCGGCAGACGCCTGCTCATGCATAGGCACCGCTGTTTTCTGAAGCTCCGTGGAGTCCGCCCCGCTGCGTGGCGCCTCGTCGAACGTCCGATTTCGATATCCCGAACCCGTGTTCCGGCGATTTGCCGTCGCACCGTCCTCCCGTCGGAGACCGGCATGATTACGGGCAGACCGGGTGGCCGATCGCATCGACGCGGCCGCGCCACGGTTCGTCGCGACCTGTGACGGGGTTGCGCCACGATACGACGACACAGCCGTCCGCCGCGTCCGATCGCCGGATCGCCGCGAGCCTGTCCGCACAGACGAGCAACAGGACGAAGGCGTAGGTGAGGGCGGCCACCGACCAAGCGAACCGCCCCCGGTCTGTGCCGACCGGATCGTGGGATTCGCATGGGAGAAGCCTGCCTCCGCACTGCGATCCGCTGTCCCCGGACGGAGAAACGCCGCCCGCCGGACCCGGAACCTCGATCCGGTCTGTCATCAGAACCGGTAGTTCAAACCGGCGCGCACCACCGCGAAGCCCGCATCGCTGCGGCCGGCGCCGTAATAGGCGGCGGTCGTGGTATCGTAGTACGTCGTGCCGGAATATCGCTTTCCGAGGTTAAGGTAGAGCGCCTCGACCTTGGCCGAGAGCTTGTCGGTGAAAGCGTACTCGATGCCGCCACCGACGGCGTAGCCGGTCCGCGTCGTGTCCGGCAGCGTATAGGGATAGGCAGCCGCGTTCGCCGAGCGCGATCCGCCGCCGTAGGCGAAGCCGCCCGTCCCGTAGATCAGCACGCGATCAAAGGCATACCCGACGCGGCCGCGCACGGTGCCGAAGTAGTCGAGGCTCGGGCGGATGGAGTAGTAAGGGGTCGTCCCGACATAGGCGGCATCCGTCTTGGCGAAGGCTGTGCCCTGGATGTCGGTCTCGACGCCGAGCACGAAGCCGGACCTTGGGGTGAACTGATAATTGTAGCCGAGCTGACCGCCGCCGGCGAAGCCGCCCTTCGCGGCAGCGTCGGTGACGGTGCCGTAGGTCGGGTTGGTGAAGCGGCCGCCGCCGTCGCGGAACGCGTAACCGGCGTTCACGCCGGCGTAGAACCCGGTCCAGGTGAAGGCGGGCGGAACCGGCAACGGCGGAGGCGGCGCGCGACGCGGCAAGTCGGCGGCGCCGGCCACCGCGAGTCCGGCGATCAGGACGGTCGCGGACAAGCTAAGGCGGCCGAGTGCTGGACCTGCGATCGGGAACGATGTCGACATGGTGTTTCTCTCGTTGGGAAGGAGGCTGCCGAAGGTGTCCGGCCATGGTCCGAGATAGTCCTCACGCTCGCGGCGAAGGGCGGGCGGTGGAGCGGTCGAACCCCGTTTCGTCAGGTCAGCGATGACAACAGGCCGATGAAGGCAACGGCGATGATCATGCAGAGGGCGAGGTCGAGGATGCAGGCACCGCCGCAGGGGGATCGATCGTCGGTCGGCACGGATTCTGACATCAGGGCGACGGGTGGCCTCGGGTTGGCGGCGATCATCGGCCAGCCTCGCGTCGAGGGGTTGGAAGCGCCTCCCGGACCGGTCTGCCGATCCGGGAGGCGCCGTCGTGCTCCGCAGCATCCCGGGAGGGGGATCCTGGTGCTGCGGCCTGCAGCGCCCCTGGGGTCGCGACGCGGTGGACCGTGTCCGCGGCGGCGATCCCGAGAGCGGGCAGCGCGAGGGCGACGAGACAGGCGGCGAGCCGGCCCAGTCGCGAAAGCGTGGTCCCGCCCGGCGGCCTGCGATCGCGGCGCAGGGTCGCGTTCAGGGGCGGCATCGGGCAGCAGACGAGGGCGGGTTTCGGTTCGGGCATCGGCCTCGTCCAGATCGCGTTGACGTGGGAAATTTGACCACGCCCAAACCATATGTGTGCAGATTTCCCACGTCAACGCGAAATCGGTGGGCCAAGGTGCGCCGGCGCACGATGTGGGATTGTGTCCCACGTTGCCCACCTCCATGCTGCGCCGATGTCCGAGACCGTCAACGACACCGCCGAGGGGGCTG
>NZ_JAKSYQ010000153.1:0-595 GCF_022829665.1 Methylobacterium sp. E-041
TGTGCGGCGGCTCGGGCACGCGGCTGTGGCCGGTATCGCGCGAGAGCATGCCCAAGCAGTTCGCGCGGCTGGTGGACGCGTCGGAATCGACGTTCCAGGCCACCGCGCGGCGGGTGGGCGACGCGGCGGTCTTCGCCCGGCCGGCGGTGATCGCGGCGGCCGAGTCGCGCTTCATCGTCGCCGAGCAGCTGGCCCAGGCCGGGATGTCCGCCGACATCATCCTGGAGCCGGAGGGGCGCGACTCGGCCGCCGCCGTGGCGGTGGCGGCCTTGCACGCGGCCAAGGCCGACCCGGAGGCGGTGGTGCTGATCATGGCCGCCGACCACGTGATCGGCGACGTGCCGGCCTTCGCCGCCGCCGTGCGCACGGCGGCGGTCGGCGCGCAGGCCGGCTACACCATGACGCTCGGCATCGAGCCGACGCGCCCGGCGACCGATTACGGCTACATCCGCCGCGGGGGGCGCTGCCGGAGGCCGAGGGCGCCTTCGCGGTGGCGCGCTTCGTCGAGAAGCCGGATGCGGAGGGCGCCGCCGCGCTGATCGCGGAGGGCGCCCTGTGGAACTCGGGCTACTTCCTGTTCCGGGCCGACCTGATG
>NZ_JAKSYQ010000158.1:0-9480 GCF_022829665.1 Methylobacterium sp. E-041
ATCCTGCAGGTGGTTGCGTGTGGCTAAGATCGCCCCGCTGCTGAGGACCGACACCAGCGCGATGACGCCGATCGCACCTCCAAGCGTGCGGTTGAGGCCAAACGTGTTCGGCATGTTCGAGCGTTCCTACGCAGACCTACGGAAACTGCCTTGCGGCAATCGCCATCGCGAGCGCAGTCGGCCAAATCAGCAACCAAATCAAGCTCGTGGGGATCTCATAAGACGATGACAGCGCCCGATAAAATCCGCGACGCGTTTATCGTGGCTGGAGGCGCCATCATTGGCGCAGCCATGGTGGTCGAGATCCAGTTCCTAATGCCGCAGAACCCTCTGGCTGCCACGTTTATCGTGATTGGCGCTGCCCTGATGGCGACCGCTGCTACGCTGCACTTCTCGCGTTGGTGACCCGTACCTCTGACCCGCTGAGGCCTGACAACAGCACCCGGCGGGTACCCTGCCGAAGGCTATCGCCGCTGCTTGTCCGCTTCCTCACCGGCGACCGCTTCCACCGCTGCGATAGCGTTCTCCAACTCCGCAATCCGCTTCAGCGTGCTGTCCGCCGGCATCGTGTCGTACTGAGCAGCTTCCATGATGAGGTCGCGCTGGCGAGCTTTGAGGCGGTCCAGGAGGGCTTCGAGCTTGTCCATGGCGCCCTCTAGCGAGAGCATTCGGCCTCTACAACCGCTATAGGAACCGTCGAGGCTGAAAGAGCTAGCTCGGCTGCTCTTCGGTCTCTTCGATCGCCGCCTCGTCGTCCATCTGCGGTGCCGGCGCGGGGCTCGGCGATGGATCGCCCTCAGGCTCCTGCGGTGCGGGCGATGGGTCTCCGATCGGCGCCGGATCGTCGCCGGGCTGCGGGGTGTCAGCGTCGATCATCGTCTCGCTCCTATGGCGTTTCCCGGGAAGCTAAGTCGTGGTGCCCCGGCACGTTCCAGGTGATCGCCGGACTGGTGATCGTGCTCAGTCAACACCGTAAGCTTGATGCATCATGGGAGGCGTCGCGCCCTTTCCGCCTGGGGCCGGTCGATCTGAACTACCCGGCCGCGACGGCACAGTTAGCGACAACCAATGGGTGTAGTCGTTCCACGACCATCCCCGATCATCCTCTGGGTGAACTCGCTCGCCGCGGATGTCGGCGCGGATGATATGCATTTCGAACTTCGCAGCTACACCTTGTCCGATCCATAGGCCCGCGACGAACCGCTGACCGTCCCGCGGTGCAGTCTTCATACCCTGCCAGATCACGATTTTCCCCGGTTTGCCTTGGTTCGACGGACCAACGAGTTATTGAAGGCGAAGGTCCGCCACGTTTCCGGCAGCAATCTCGACATGCGCACTCAAGCGGCTATTTTACTCGAATGCGTTATGTCCTCGCCGCCTTCGCCACGATCCTGACGGCCGGCGTTTGCACGGCCGCGCCAACCGACGACGGGCAGCGAGCCGATAAGATCGACGGGCTGGTGCGCATCGTCGGCGCACAGGCTGGCATCGTCCTTCACTGCCGGCAGTTCTATGCGATCGACGACAAGGTGTCGGACGGCTTGTCTCGCACCGTGCGGCTTACCCTCGATCAAAGCCTTGGCCCAAAGCAGGCGCAGACCGCCGTGGATGATGAAGGCAAGCGTCTAGCGCAGGAAATCGCGGAGGTCGGCCCCGAGCGCTGGTGCGCCGATCAGCGGACCATCCTGAATACCGAGGGCGTCCGCGTTTTTCTGGACTGATCGCTTGGCGACCGCTGGTGCGGAACAGCGGAAGCAGGAAACATCGACTCACGTCAGCGTCCCCCGACTTGGAGCCCACCTGCCCGCTCAATCGCGTCGCAAGCCTCGCCAATGCCGTCATCGGCCGCGGCCCGGATGCGTAGTAACTGACACGCCGCGGCCACGTCATGACTGGCGAGCAGGCGTCCGAGCACTCGCGCGCCGCGGGCGGGGGTGAAGCGACGGCGCGACAGGCTGGTGCCCACGCCGAGGGCTTTGAGCCGGTGCGCCTCGTCGAAATGATTGAACGCCACCGGCACGATGAGCTGCGGTACACCAGCCCGGAGCCCCAACGCCACGGTGCCGATACCGCCGTGGTGGATCAAGGCAGCCGCGTGCGGCAGCAGTGCCGTGAGCGGAGCGTAGGGCACGTGGATCACATCTGGCAGCAGGTTCGATGGAGCCTGTCCAGTCTGAGGCGCCAGGAATACGCCCCGGCGGCCCATCCGCCGGCAGATCCGCATGGCCGTCTCGAAGAACGAGCGCCCCTGCCGCATGCCCGAACCGTAGGTAAAGACCAGCGGCGCCGACCCGGCACGCAGGAAGGCGACAAGGTCCTCCGGAAGCTCCGGGGTGTCGCCAAGTCGGTCGGCAGTTGGGAACCCGACCTGAAGGGCGTGGGCTGGCCAATCCGGCTGCGGCGGCGCGTACCAGCCGGGAAACATCAGGATGAGGGTCGGCGCAAGGTTCCACCAGTGGCGTAGCCGCTGCACCGGCGGCAGGCCGAGGGTGCCCCGGAAGGCGTTCAGAATGGGGAGTGCTGCGGGGCCAATCACGTAGCGGTCAGCTCCCCTGCCGATCCAATGGCGGAGCCTCGCCGGCAGGAGGCGCGGCAACGGCAAGCCAGGTAGGCGCGGCGGCGCATAACGGCTTTCCATTAGGAACGGCGTCACGTGGACCACCACGACGGGTAGCGCGAGTTTGTCCTGCGCAACGCGGGCGCCGAGACCGAGGGTGGAAGCGACCACGACGCTTCCGCTCGTCGCCTGTGCGGCGGCAAGCCAGCGATAGGTCGGCTCAGCCAGCGAGGCGACAGCCTCGAACATGGTCTGGACGCCGCGCCATGGGCGCCACAGGTTCGGTGTGCCGATGAGGCGATCGTACTCGGCTTGCGTGCACAGTGCATGGAACGAGAGCCCTGCTCGCACGGCTGAGGCCGCGAACGGAGCAGGCGCGGCGAGCGTTACCGCGTGACCGCGGAGCGCCAGCTCGACGCCGATCGCCACCATGGGAAGAACGTCACCATGGGTGCCAGCCGCTATGATTTGAACACGCACGCGAACTTAGGACCGAGGCTCTAGTCCGCCCACATCGCGATGAGCGAGAAGGAACTGGCGAGCGCGAAGGTGCCCGCCGCGAGGGACGCGATCAAGAACATAGGAAAAGCCTCGAACGCCGAACGGCGCTGCTTCCTCAACTCGGCAGGGCAAGCTCGGGTTCGGGGACCGACTGCTTGGTGGTTCCGAATTGACCGCGTTGTGCCAAGCCGTGAAGCCTTGGGCCGGATCGATCACGTGAAGGTCGGTGGTGCGGGGAACAGGAACCATTGGCACCGGCTTACAGCCTGCTCAAAGGTTATCCCATGCGTACGAAAATCCTGCTCGCCGCCTTCGCCGTAGCGACTGCTACCGCAGCGTACGGAGAGGAAGCGCGCCTCGACGTCCCAATCATGATTGCGGGCCAGATCGGCAAGGACGCCTGCCCAACACAGGGCCGCGTGACGGATCTGGCTGATCAGCCCGATGGAGCGATCCCAGTTCGAAGCGGCCCTGGCGAGAACGAGCCCTTCAGAGAGATCGACCGCCTTCGCGGCGCCCAACCGGTCCTGGTGTGCGAGCATCTCGGTAGATGGTCGGGCATCGTCTACGGCGCCGATACAACGAGCTGCCGCACCTACGCCGTCCTTCCAGTGAGCCAAGAGTATACCGGCCCCTGCCAGCGGGGATGGGTGTTATCGCGCTTTATTGGAGCCGGTAGTTCACGGTGACCGGTCGGCAAGTTCCAGATCATGGAAAAGATATAAAGCGGAGCCGTTTCGATCGGCCCAACGTTCCATGCGCATACTCTCAGTTGGATAGCATGATGCGCGCTCTCGCTCTCACCCTAGCTTTCGTCCTCACTGCCGCACCGGTGCTCGCCGCGTCTGAGTCGAAGCGCGGCAACGCAGACCTGAAGAAGTACTGCACCGGGGACGCGTTGAAGCTCTGCAGTGGCATCGACTCCGACGATCCCGCGATGGATGCGTGCTTCAAAAAGAACCGTGGCAACCTCACAGAGAACTGCCGCCGCGCGATCGACGCTTATGCAGGCTCGGGCGGGAAGTAGGAGGGCTGGATGTCCCGAACCATCGTGGTTGCGCTTCTCTGCTTCACCATGACCAAGACAGCCTTGGCGCAAAGCGAACCAATTCAGAGCCCGCAGGATGCGGCCTGCCGAGATGAAGCGAAGGCCCAAGTGTTCAGTGCTCCGAACCCAAAAGGCCTGAGCCTCTACAACCTCGGTGCTCAGATCTATCGGGATTGTATGAGGCGCAATCAGGCGTCGGGAGATCGGACACGGCGTCAACGAGCGCCGTGACCGTCCTCGTGGGTAGGACCCAGGTCTCCGTTGCGGCGGAGGGGGCGCTGAAAAGCACCTCCTTCTCCAAGCTGAGAAACATCAGCGGCTGACACCCAACCCCGCGTACTCCCCCGTTACTCCTAGCCAGCAGCTGACAAGTTGAGCTGGCGCAGGTGCCAGATCCACACAGCTTGACTCCTGCCCTGTCAGCCCGTGTGCGCACGACGTCGGGTCGTGAGCGCCTACTTCGGGGCGGCGGGGTCTTCGGCTTCAAAATCCGCTTCAATGCAGCATCACGCGCGGCGGCGTCCCCGATCCTACGCGTACCTGCCGGAGGCAGAACCACGCACGCAAATCGCCCCGCGCACCAGACTGGCGGCGGGGCGGAGTTGGTTCAGGAGGAGACGCACAGCGGGTGATCTCAGGTCATAAACCCGTGAGCGATCGAAACGACCTGAGCAAAGCCGTCGCAACGGCTCTATGAGGCAAATCCTGAGAATAGACCTCTTATCATATGATGGAGTAATTCCAGAATAATCCACTAAATAAAAATTGTTACCTATATTTCTGTCTCTGTTCCAGCTTTTGATGTTTTCTGAATTATCAGCCTATGCGACGTTCTGTCGTCGTCGCTGCCGGTCGGCAACCTCGGCAACGCCCGCGCCGGCGGAATTTTCCCCCGATCGGCTGGCGCGGGCGCCAAATGCTGAAGGGCACGCGATGGCTTACACTGTCAGGGTGCAGCAGATAGGTTCAGCCGGCACACCCAGCGGGAAAACTTTGCTCTACGAAGCCGACAGCGAAATCGAGGCTGTGACAATCGCTGCTTACGAAGTGGATGCACACAGGTCCAGCAAGCGGCGCATCGCAATGGTTTGGAACCCCGCCGGGCACCTTATGCTCGCCTACACAGGTCGCGCGAGGGTCAGGTCTGATGCAGACCGAGGCTGAGCGGCTGGCTCAGATCACTCATGATCGCGATGCGAAAATACTGATCAGCTTCCTGCTGGCTTTACAGGTCATGATGCTCGGGGTGCTGCTCTGCTTATGAGGGAGGGCTCGCTTTGGGCACACTTACCTCCGCCGAGTCCGTTCTTCGTCAGCTACCGCCTCCACCGCCGCGATAGCGTTGAGGGCTCATGATCGGCCCCCACGAGATGGTCCAAGGGTAAAGTTAGTGCACGGTTGGCCGTTCTGCCACGGGTAGCTTGGCCGGCGGAGCTTGTTGGGCGAGCGCAGCCGGCCAAGCGGAGAAGGCTGGCATGAACACCTCCGGGGCCGGCGGCCGGTATCCCAGAGAGGCATGCGGGCGCACGGTGTTGTAGTGACGTCGCCAGCTTTCGATGACGACCTGCGCTTCCCTGAGTGTGTAGAAAATCCCGCCATTCAGAAGTTCGTCGCGAAGCCGTGCGTTGAAGCTTTCGACGTAGCCATTCTTCTCTAATCAACGATGCGCCAGTCAACGGATTATGGGATCCCCCGTGGATCTCATGCTTCTCTTCGAGGTCGACCCGAGGTCGCCTCAGGATGGGGTGCTGAAGGGCGGCGGGACCAATCTCCCTTACGCGGCCTCGGCATCTGAGGATGCCGGGCACAGGAACGGCTCCGTCCTCGCCTAACCCTCGTCCCCACGGGGACACCATTCCGCGTCGTGCGCGGATCTCGATCGCGGTCGGCTCAGATCGTGGTGAGCCGGCCCTGCGGTTGGAACACGCTTCCATCACGCCACATCCGATGCAACACGACGGCAAGGCGACGCGCGAGGGCGACGCGCGCTTTCTGCAGCCCACGGCGCTTGGCGACAGCCAAGGCCCAACTGCGCAGGGCCGAGGGCTTCGTCGCGTGCACCAGCATGCTGGTGGCGGCCTCGTACAGCGCGTGGCGCATGAGCGCGTCGCCGGTCTTCGTGATCGTGCCCGAGCGATCCGTTTCGCCCGACTGGTAGCGACGTGGCGTCAGGCCGAAGTGGGCGCCGACGTCGCGGGAGTGAGCGAAGCGTTCGGCCTTATCGACCGTCGCCCGGAAGGCCAGTGCGGTGATCGGGCCGACACCGGGTACCGTCATTATCCGGCGGCAGACCTCTTCCTCGCGTACAGCTTGTAGAACCATGCGATGCAGGGCTTCGCGCTGGCTCAGCAGCATGGCCTGTACGAGCAGCACGGGCTCTACCACCCGCAGCAAGCTCGGTCGGTCTGCGAGCAACTCGCGTACGCGTCCCGCGAACCCAGCGCGCCCCACGCGTCCCATCTTCAAGCCGAAGCCGCGCAGTGTGCCGCGGATCTCGGCTTCGACGTCGATCAACTTGTTGACGAGTAGACGGCGCTGCGTGAGCAATAGGCGCCACTCCTGCGCCTGTTGCGTCTTCACGTGCACGGCTTTGAACCAGCCAGTGCGCATCAACTGCGCGATGCCGCGCGCATCTCCGCGATCGGTCTTGACCGGCATGGCGCCAAGCGCCGCTTTGGTGTGACGCGTCTCGATACAGACCGCCGGCAACCCATGAGCGACGAGACCGGCGTGAAGCCACTGCGAGAGCGGCCCCGCCTCCAGGCCGACGCGCTCGATGACCAGGGCGGCTTGCCCAAGGTACTCGGCGATGGCGTCGGGATCGGTATCGAGCTTAGTCTCGCGCACGATCCGGCCGGCCGCATCGAGCATGCAGAGGCTGGTTTGGTCGAGAGACACATCGAGGCCAACATAGTGGAGCATGGCAGCAGCCCTTCCGGATCAGTGGATCGGTCCTGCAAGCATGCGCGACTCAGGACCGATTACGCCATCTCCCATGGCGAGCCTGGCGTAATGTAGGCCGTCTTTGCTCCGACGCCGGTGATCCAAGCTTGGACGGCCTTCGCAACGAACTCCGGTCCGTTATCCGAACGGATATGGCCAGGCACGCCACGCAGGATGAACAAGTCCGAGAGCACATCGATGACGTCGATCGCTTTCAGCTTGCGGGCGACCCGAATCGCCAGGCATTCATGGGTGAACTCATCGACCACATTGAGCATCCGGATCTTGCGTCCGTCATGCGTGCGGGCCTCGACGAAGTCGTACGACCACACGTGATTGCGGTGTTCCGGGCGAAGACGGACGCAGGAGCCGTCGTTGTCCCAGATCCGCCCCCGCTTGGGCTGCTTGGCCGGCACCTTCAGCCCCTCACGCCGCCAAATCCGCTCGACGCGCTTGTCGTTGACGAACCACCCGGCCGCCTTCAGCAACGCGCTGATCTTGCGGTAGCCGTAGCGCCCGTACCTCTCGGCCAACGCCACGAGATCGGCCGTTAGCGCCTCTTCGTCGTCGCGGCCCCGCGGTACCTTGCGCTGTGTCGAGCGATGCTGTCCGAGCGCCCGACAAGCGCGACGCTCGGAGACGGTCATCGTCCGCATGATGTGCTCGACACAGACGCGTCGGCGCGCGGGGCTCAGAAGTTTCCCCGGGACGCCTCCTGCAAGATCAGCTTGTCGAGGGTGAGATCCGCAATCGCCTTTCGCAGCCGAGCATTCTCGGTCTCCAGATCCTTCATCCGTCGAACCTGATCCGACTTCAGTCCACCAAACTCACGCCGCCACCGGTAGTATGTCACTGAGCTCACGCCGAGCGCGCGGATTGCATCTGAAACGCTCTGGCCCTGTGAGATCAGCACATCCGCCTGCCGTAGCTTGGCGACAATCTCCTCAGGCTTCGGGTGCTTTGCCATCTTGTCCGTCCTCCAGGCTAAAAGCCATATCAAAGGGCGGACCACTTCAATGGGGGCGGACCAGCCGCCGGTTAGGCCAGAGACGACGCCGGACTTCCTTGAACCCACACTGCGCGAGTTCGAGAAGCAGGGTGCCGAGTTGGTCCTGATCGATACGGCGGGCAAAGCCGAGATCATGGGCAAGCGAGCGGCTGAGTTGTCCGACCTCGTGCTGATCCCATCGCGCACGTCGTTGGCCGACATGGATGCCGTGCCGACCTCACACACGATGGCCAAGGGGCTGGGCAAGCTGAACTTCGTCATCTTCACTGATGTGGATGTGAGCGGTGCTAAGAAGGATGTGAAGGAGGCAGCTGCGGGGTTCGTCTCCCGTGGTATCCCGACCGGTCGCGAGCATGGTGCGCCCTTCCTCTGTCACCGCAAGGGCTACAAGTCTTGCCTGATCGACGGCAGCACGATCCAGGAGATCGAGCCGAACGGAAAAGGGGCTGAGGAGATCGACGCTCGATTCCGATGGGTAGCAAAGCAGGTGGGCATCAAGGTGAAACGCAAGCGGACGGAGAAGCAGAATGGCTAAACGGCCAAGCCTGTCCGCCTCGTTTGTCGTCGGCGAGCAACCTATCTTGGACCCTACACCTCAACCTAAATCTACACCTCAAGTTCAAGGTTTAGGTAAACCTACACCTAAAGCGCGCGACCATCGCGAGAACCGGCAAGCCTTCACGGTGTGGCTGGACCGGGATCTCATTGCAAAGGTGCGTAGCCTGTTCCGCGAGCTGGTTGCCGAACACGGCCGGGCAGGTAACTCCATTGAGGCGCTGGTCACTGAAGCCATGCACGAAATTCTTGCAAAACACAGCCGGTAGCAGGGGGCGCGCCGTGATTAAGTGCGTAAGCTAGGTGCATCCTAGTGATGCGGTTGCCCGGTAAGAGGTGCGCCAGAGTTAGACTGACGTGCTACACGTTCCCGCTCGCGGCTGTGATCCGGTATTCCGCTCGGCCAACGTTGGTCCGGCGCTTTCAATTTGTCATCGCGCCGCTAGCTTCATTTGCAGCGCGCGGTCGAGGTCGCTGCAGCGGTCAGCACACTTTATCTACATCCCACCACTGCCCCCCCATCAGCAAGAGCCCCTGCTCACCGCCGCCCCACACCCCGCTTCGCCGCCCCCCCCCCCCTCCCCACCTCCCCCCCCCCCCCCCCCCCCCCCCCCGCCCCCCCCCCCCCCCCCCCCCCCCCCCCCCCCCCCCCCCCCCCCCCCCCCCCCTCCCCCCCCGCCCCCCACCCCCCCCCCCCCCCCCCCCCCCCCCACACGCCCCTCACCCCCCCCCCCCCCCCCCCCCCCCCCCCCCCCCGCCCCCCCCCCACGCTCCCCCCCGCGCCCCCCTCCCCCCCCCACCCCCCCCCCCCCCGCCCGCCCCTCCCCCCGCCCACCACCCCCCCCGCCCCGCCCACCCCCGCCCACC
>NZ_JAKSYQ010000186.1:0-73978 GCF_022829665.1 Methylobacterium sp. E-041
TTCGGGAACGGGGTGTGGACGTACATCATGTTGCCGATGACGAGCGGGGCGCCCTCATGGCCGCGCAGCACGCCGGTCGAGAAGGTCCAGGCCACCTGGAGGTTCTTGACGTTGTCCTTGTTGATCTGGTCGAGCTTCGAATAGCGCTGGTTCGTGTAGTCGAGGCCCGGGAACGCCCACTGGTTGGGGTCCTGCATCAGCTTCATCAGGTTTTCGTTCGCGATGGCCGGCATGGCGGCCGGCAGGAGCGTCGCGGCGTAGGCGACGGACGCCGCAAGGGCGATCTTCCTCATAGGTGTTCCTCCATTTGAGCGTTCGAACCCGGACGTTGTGTCCGCCAGGGGTCTCCTCACCGCATCCCGGTCCGTCGGCGGCGACGTGTCGGCCCTGCGCGCTTCCGCGCCGGGCCCCGGACCGGGGCTGCATTCCCCTCGAGCCCCAAGATCATCGTCCGGGAGCCCAAGTGGAGCGCCGGTAGAAGTATCGAATTATAAGATCAGCGCAATAAGCATTTTCTAAGTGCGACAGAATTATCCAGTCATTATCATGCAGATGCTGATTTAACCAATACGACGTCGCCCGAAAAAGCCATGGCTTTATCAGGGGCGCAAATAGTGCTGTTTTTTAAATAAAGATGCCGCTCTTTATTATTCCGAGACATCGCTTTTTTGCGTTGACTCAGACTATCGAGTGGCTATCCTTATTCCTGCGACAGACTAGACCTAAGCACATGTATTCTTGTGACCGCTCGGAGGCATGTGTCCTGGTCGCGGCGGAGCCTTATGGCTCCGCCTTTTTTTTCGTGCGCGAACGGGAAAAGGCCCGGACCGCGCCTGGTGGGCGACGGCGGGCATCAGGACGGTCTTGGATCGGGCAGGGTCATCGGTCGGCTCATGAGGGGCCGCCTTGCGGCGATCCGGTTGCGGTCATGAGCGTGACGGTGCGGGTCAACACATAGCTCTACCCGCGCCGAAGCGCTCGGTAGAAGCTATCGTCCGGCCCATAGGGGGCCGGCAGTTATCGGGGAGCTTCATCCCCATCCCACGTCCGGCAACGTGGATTAATCCGTCGTCCGGGTCAATCCCTTCGTCGACCGATCACGCGCGGGTCACGGCAAGGGAGAGGAAATAGGCGCCGTAGGCCGTCACCATGAGGGCCGCGACCCCGTCGAGGACGTAGGGCGGCACCTTCCGGAAGATCCCGGTGCCGCCGAGGGCGAAAGCCAAGGTCGCCACGAGCACGACCCCGATGCCGACCCCGAGGGTCGCCGTTCCCGCGCCCTCCCGAAGCGAGACGCCGAGCCAGACCACCAGGATCTCAAGCCCCTCGGCGACCAGGGCCCAGGCGGCGACGCCGAGGCCCGCGGCGTTGATCGGCCGCGACCAGTTCGCGTCCGTCGAGCCGGGGGCCGTGCCGGCATCGCGCTTCGAGAGCCCGTCGATGAACTCGTAGAGCAGGTACAGGCCGAACCCGAGCAGCAAGACCGCCGAGATCCAATCCAGGACGTTCAGGGCCAGGAGGTAGGCCGCCTTGCGCAGGACGACCGCGAGGATCGACACCGCCAGCCCGCCGAGGATGGAGCCCGCCAGGACGCTGCGCCATCCGAACCGGTACGCCCCGGCCATCATCACCGTCGCGGCGATGAAGAGTTCGGTGAAGGTCACCTGGAAGGTGATGACGGCTCCGAGCCAGGAAAGGGTCATGGGATGCGCTCCGCCCCGGGCCGGCGTCGAACGCGCCGGCCTCGGCCGCGGAGGGCATAGACATGCCCCGGGCCCTGGACCAGCCACCGTCTTTCGTGATGCTTTCGAACGACCCGGGCCCCATCCCCACTCGGGATGGGGCCCGGGCGCGCGGGAGTTGGATCTTGACGAACGGGCGAGGCGAAGGCATCTCCCGTCCACGGCAATGGAATCTGCCGGGCCTTTCGGCCAAACCGCCCCCTGGGCTAATGACTCCTACCTTTTGCGGCGCCGCAACAAGGGGGACTCATGCGCGCGACCTTCCAAAATCTCTTCGACAGCCTGAACCTCGCGGCGTTCGTCCGCACGCGGCACGCCCATGCCGTTTCGGTGGCGCGATGGTCGGCCATCCTCGTGCCGATGGCCGCGGCGGTCGGCACCCTCTGCGCGGCCTTCCTGTGGAGCCTCGACGCGGCCACCCAGGCGCGCTTCGACCATCCCTGGTTCCTGTTCCTGCTTCCGCTCGGGGGCTGTGCCGTCGGCTTGCTCTACCACCTGTTCGGCAAGAGCGTTGAAGGCGGCAACAACCTCATCGTCGAGGAGATCCACGAGCCGGACGGCGGCGTGCCGCTCCGGATGGCGCCGCTTATCTTCCTCGGCACCATCGTCACGCACCTGTTCGGCGGGTCGGCCGGGCGCGAGGGTACCGCCGTCCAGATGGGAGGCAGCCTTGCCAGCGCCTTCGGCAAGCTCTTCGGGGTCGATGCGGCCGGGGTCCGGGTCCTCCTGATGGCGGGTATCGCCGCCGGCTTCGGCGCAGTCTTCGGCACGCCCATCGCCGGCGCGGTGTTCGCGCTGGAGGTGCTCGCGGTCGGTCGCGTCGAGTACGCCGCGCTGGTGCCCTGCCTCCTCGCCGCGGTGGTCGGCGACTGGACCTGCCAGGCATGGGGCATCCACCACGGCTTCTACCACGTGGACTTCCTCGCCGGCGGCGCGAAGGCCCTGACCGTCGATCCGCTGCTCCTTGCCAAGGTCGCGCTCGCCGGCGTCGCTTTCGGCCTTGTCGGGTTGCTGTTCGCGGAAGCCAACCACCTCCTCGGTGGTTGGCTGAAGCGCCTGGTCCCGTACGGGCCGCTCCGCCCGGTGATCGGCGGCCTCGCGGTCATCGGCCTCGTCTACGCTTTTGGTACGCGGGACTACCTCGGGCTCGGCGTCTCGGCCGCCGACGCCGGCGGGATGACCATCAACACCTTCTTCGGGCCGGACATCCATCCCTGGAGCTGGGCCCTGAAGATCCTGTTCACGGTCGTGACCCTCAGCGCCGGGTTCAAGGGCGGCGAGGTCACGCCGCTGTTCTTCATCGGCGCGGCGCTCGGCAACGCCCTGGCCGGGCTGCTCGGCGCGCCGGTGGACCTGTTCGCGGCGCTGGGGTTCGTCGCGGTCTTCGCCGGCGCAGCCAACACGCCGCTCGCCTGCACGCTGATGGGCATCGAGCTCTTCGGCGCGACGCACGGGGTCTATCTCGCCGTCGCGTGCTTCCTGGCTTACCTCTGCTCGGGTCACAACGGCATCTACCTGTCGCAGCGCATCGCGGTCCCGAAGTCGGCGGCGGCCAACATCCCGGACGGCATGACCCTGCGCCAGGCCCGTACGGGCCGGGTGCCGACCGTCGCACCGTTGGCCGAGCGCCCCATCACCGAGGAGACGTCATGACCCCATCGCATCGCGTCGTCGCCGCCGACACCGGCATGATCCGTATCTACATGAAGCCGGGCGAGCGCGGCGGCGCCGGCAAGGGCCGGTGGTTCTCTGGCTCGAAGCCGCTCTATCGGGAGCTCGTCGCCCAGGCCAAGGCGGAGGGCCTCATGAACGCCGTCGCCCACCAGTCCCACCACGGCTACAGCAACCATGGGCCGATCCAGGACGACGGCGCCGAGTCGCTCAACCCCGAGCTGACCATGTGCGTCGAACTGATCGGCACCCGCGAGCAGCTCGAAGGCTTCTGCAGCCGGCACGGTGCCCAACTCGCGAACAAGGTCATCGTCTACAAGCACCTGGAGCACTGGAGCGTCAGCCAAGTCGGCGTCGGTGCGGCGGGCCGGGCTGCATGACATGAACCGTCCCGGGACGCTCCGGGCTTCGGATTGCCGGATAGGCCAACGAATGCGATAGCCGGCCATGGGTGCGCGGTCCGACCTTCGGACCGGCAGGCTTCAGCGTTGGTCGGGCCGCCAGCGCGGGAGATCTATGCCCATGCCGCGGCGCCTTCGCCCGACCTCGGCCCTGCGTAACGTCCTCCGGGGCGAGGCCTCAGGCGGCCTGATCCTGATGGCGAGCGCCGCCCTGGCGCTGGCCATCGCGAACTCCGGCTGGTCGGGCGTCTACTTCTCAGTCCTCAAGACATACGTCGCGACGGCCTGCCTGAACGGGGACATTCGTCTTCGTGTTACCTGAACGTTCCCGGCCCCAGGCCGTTGGAGGCTTGCCTTGCGAGCTTCCCGCGTTCGCTGACGTGGAGCCAGTGGATGCCCGCAATCGCCAGGACCGAGTTCGCGAAGTCCGAGACCCCGCTGCCCTCCGATGAGGGACATGGCCCGAGGGCGGGGTTCTGGGCGCTGACGCTCGGTTCGGTCGGCGTAGTCTACGGCGACATCGGCACCAGCCCGCTCTACGCCCTGAAGGAGTCCCTCCACGCCACCGCCGGAGGGGGGCACGCGCCGACCCGCGAGATGGTCTTCGGCGTCGTCTCGCTGATCCTCTGGGCGCTCATCCTCATCGTCACGCTCAAGTACGTGCTGCTGGTGATGCGGGCCGACAACGACGGCGAAGGCGGCACGCCGTCCCTCGTGGCGCTCGCCCAGCGGGCGCTGGGCCATTCCGGCGGGTTCGTGATCGTGCTGGGCATGGTCGGCGTCTCACTGTTCTTCGGCGACGCCATCATCACTCCGGCCATGTCAGTGCTCTCTGCGGTCGAAGGGCTGAAGCTGGTGACCCCGGCCACCGACCCGTACGTCCTGCCCATCAGCCTCGCCATCCTGATCGGGCTGTTCGCCCTGCAGAGCCACGGGACGGCGCGGGTGGCGACCTTCTTCGGCCCCCTCACGGCGTTCTGGTTCATCGTCATGGCGCTGGGCGGCCTGGGCCACCTCGTCGACGACCCGAGCATTCTGGGTGCGCTTAACCCCGCCCACGGCGTCTCGTTCATCCTGAGCCACGGCACGGCCGGCCTGCTGGCGCTCGGTGCCGTGTTCCTCGCTGTGACCGGCGCGGAGGCGCTTTACGCCGACATGGGACACTTCGGTCGCACGCCGATCCGCGCGGCCTGGTTCGGGCTGGTGCTGCCGGCGCTCGCCCTGAACTATCTCGGCCAGGGCGCCATGCTGCTCGCCCACCCCGAGCGGGCCGAGAACCCGTTCTTCCTGCTCTATCCGTCCTGGGCTCTGCTGCCGATGGTGCTACTCGCCACCGTGGCGACGGTCATCGCCAGCCAGGCGGTGATCACCGGCACCTTCTCGATCACCCAGCAGGCGATGCAACTCGGCCTGCTGCCGCGCATGCGGGTCCTGCGCACCTCCGAGACCGAGAAGGGGCAGATATACATCCCTCGGGTGAACTGGTGGTTGCTCGTCGCGGTCGTGTTCGTGGTGGTGCTGTTCAAGTCGTCGAGCGGCTTGGCGGCCGCCTACGGCATCGCGGTCACCGGCGACATGGTCATCACCGCCTGCCTGCTGTTCGTCGTCGCCTGGAAGGTCTGGCGCTGGTCGCCTGCGGTCGCGGCCGCGGTCATCGCGCCGTTCCTACTCATCGAGTTGGTGTTCCTCTCGGCCAACGCGCTCAAGATCCTGCACGGGGGCTGGGTGCCGTTGACCATCGGCGCCGCCCTGGTCACGGCGATGTGGACCTGGCGGCGCGGCTCGGCCCTGATCGCCGAGGAGATCCACCGTCGGCGCGTGCCGCTCTCCGAGTTCACGCGGATGGTGGAGACCGGCTCGATCCAACGGGTGCCGGGAACGGCCATGTTCCTGACGGGAACGCCCGGCGATACCCCAGGGGCCCTGATGCACAACGTCAGGCACAACCGGGTGATGCACGCGAACAATTATATCCTGCACGTGGTCACCGAGGACCTGCCGCGCGTGGCAGACGCCGAGCGCGTCGCCGTGAGGAAGCTGTCCGACGCCTTCTCCTGCGTGACGGTGCGCTTCGGGTTCACCGAACTGCCCGACCTTCCGCGCGCCCTTGCGGCCGCGGGCCTGGACAAGGGCGACCTGTCGTACTTCCTGACGCGGCGGGTGCTGGTGGCCTCGCCGGAGACCGGCATGCCGGTGTGGCAGGACAGGCTCTACATCTCCATGGCCCGTGCGGCCACGGACGCGTCCCGCTACTTCCGCATCCCGGTCGACCGTGCCGTCGAGATCGGCGCCCGGATCGACATCTGATCCCGGGGAGGTCCGAGTGCGGTCGAGATTGTTTTCGATCCATTGCCAGCGGCGGTCGTGCTCGCCACGCGTCAGATCAGGCTGTTTCCTTCGCCCTACGCATCTCTTGGCCATCCTGGATGACCGGCAGACTTCGGCTCGTAGTCCGTTCGCGCGGTAGCACCGCGGTGCTTCCACGGTCGGCAGGGCCACCTATGTCTGTCTTAGCACAGCACGCCGCCGAAAGCGGCCAGACTGCTCTCCACCCATCCCGGTCATAAGCATCTGGTCTATCAGGCTGCCCGGAAGCGGACACTCTGAGGGTCCGAGAAGGGTCGGAAGCGGACGGTATCAAGCGTCAGGTTTCGACCACTAGGCCTCGGGGTCGATATCCGACGTTTCAGGTCCTCCTCCGCAGGGATCTCGGCGTGGATGCGACCATTGCGGGCAACAAAGGTGCGGGTTCTCCTTGGCTCGCCGCTCACCGCGGGGGAACGGGCGAGGATCCGAACGGGTTCTTCGGCTCTGCCGCATGAGGCGGTGAGTGTCCCGAGCCAGCAACCGTCAAGGGACCGATCCAGGAGTTCGGGCGCATGAACCAATCCTCTCCGTCCGCCCGTGCCGGTATCATGGCGCGCCTCGGCAAACGGGAGATTGGTCTGCCCGTGACGCTGTTTTGCGTCGCCGCCCTCATCCTCGGGTTTGGTCTCCTGGCCGACAAGGTCATGGAGGGCGGCACGATGGGGTTCGACACCCGCGTCGCCCACTTCTTCCGTCCACCCGGCGCGGCTGGTCCGATTGGACCGGATTGGCTGCACGAGATGGCCCGGGACGTGACCTCCCTGGGCAGCATGGTGGTTCTCTGCTTTCTCATCGCGGCTGTGGCAGGCTACCTGCTCCTGATCCGCAAGCAGGGGGCAGCGGTCCTGGTGGTAGGCTCAATCCTGGGCGGGACGGTCATCAGCTTTGGCCTCAAGCTCCTCTTCAACCGTCCGCGACCCGAGATCCCCGGCGGCATCCAGGTGTTTACCGCCAGCTTCCCCAGCAGCCACGCCATGCTTTCCGCCGTCACCTACCTGACGCTCGGTGCCCTCATGACGCGCGTGGCGGCGGGCGCTCGCCTCAAGGCATACTTCATGGGGCTGGCCGTCTTCCTCACGGTGGTGGTCGGGATGAGCCGGGTCTATGTCGGGGTGCACTACGCGACCGACGTGCTGGCGGGCTGGTGCGTGGGGTCGGCCTGGGCGGTCCTGTGCTGGGTCGTGGCCCTCCAGCTCCAGCGACGCGGTAAGGTCGAGAAGCCCGACCATGTCGCGGGCGAGGCCGGCATCGAGGCATAGGACCCCATGCGTCGTTCTTCCTAAACGCATCCTCCGCCTGACTGAAGGAACGGACGCATCCCAGTATTCGTTCGATTAGCAGGACCGCATCGTCGATGCCTGCGGCCAGGCCGTCCGACCATTACGGGCACGACCGAAATGATGCCGTTAGGGGGCCCGTAGGGCGGCCGGATCAAGCGGCGCTGGTGGTCTCGGCCGGCCCGGCTTGCCGACTGCCTCCCAAGCTATCAAGGCGGCCCCGAGGCTGATCCAGATATCGGCCATGTTGAAGGTGAACCAATGCACCTCCGCCGGGTGCAGGTCGAGGAAGTCCGTGACGCGGCCGTCCGCACATCGGTCGATGAGGTTTCCCAGGGCACCGCCGGTCATGATGGCGAAACCAACTCCTTCCGACGCTCCGGTCGCGCGGAATGCCAACCCGGCAACGAGGGCCGTCAGCATTCCCTGAAGCGCAAGAAGGACGACCAGGGACGTCGCGTCATGCGCCGGAAGCAGGCTGAAGCTGATGCCATGATTGAACGCGAGCCTGAGGTCGAGCATCGGCAGTACCGCGTGCACGGTTCCGTCGGAAAGCCTGTCGACCGCCAGCGCCTTGGTCCACAGGTCGGTGCCCGCCGCGGTCACAGCGATTACGACGAGGGCGCCGACCTCGGCCCTTTCCCGTATGAGACGCATCGGCTCAAGCCCGGAGCAGGCGAAGGGCGTTGGCCGTCACTAGGACGGTCGCCCCGGTATCCGCCAGGATGGCCGGCCATAGCCCAGTGATGCCTGCGAGCGTCGTCACCAGGAACACGGCCTTAAGCCCCAGCGAGATGGCCACGTTCTGGTGGATGTTGCCGAGCGTCGCCCGGGACAGCGCCACGAGGGCGGCCACGTCCGAGACCCGGTCGTTGAGGATGGCCGCGTCAGCCGTCTCCAGTGCCGCGTCTGTGCCGCCGCCCATGGCAATGCCGACGCTGGCGGAGGCGAGCGCGGGGGCGTCGTTGATGCCGTCGCCGACCATAGCGACCGGGCCGACCTCCTTCAACGCGCCGATCTCGGCGAGCTTGTCGGCCGGCAGCAGGTCGGCCCGGACCGATAGTCCCAGGCCCTTGGCGATGGCCTCGCCGGTGCGCCGGTTGTCGCCGGTCAGCATCACGCATTCGACCCCGAGCCGGCGCAGGGCCGCGACGCCGGCGGCCGCATCCTGTCTGGGCTCGTCCCGGACCGCCACGGCGCCGAGCGCCTCTCCGTCCCGAACCACGACGACGGCGGTCTTGCCGGCTTCCTCAAGGGCCTGCACCGTCGCTTCCGCTTCCGGCGAGAGGCTGGCCAGCGTCGCGGCGTGGCGCGGGGATGCCACCGCGACCGTGCGACCGGCGACCGTGGCCTGGACGGCCTTGCCGGGAACCGCACGGGCATCGCGTACGGGGCGCAGGGGGATGGCGTCGGCCTCCGTACGTTCGAGGATCGCACGAGCGATGGGGTGGCTCGATCCGGCCTCCACCGTCGCCGCGAGCCCGAGCAGGGTGCGATCCGTCATGTCCGGGGCAAATGGGAGGACGTCGGTGACCCTTGGACGCCCTGCCGTGAGCGTCCCCGTCTTGTCGAACGCGACGGTACGCACCCGTCCGATGGTCTCCAGGGCGGCGCCGCCCTTCACCAGCAGTCCCCGCCGCGCTCCGGCGGCAAGACCCGAGGCGATGGCGGCCGGGGTCGAGAGCACGAGGGCGCAGGGGCAGGCGATGAGGAGCAACGCCAGTCCGCGATAGATCCAGGTGCCCCAGTCGGCGCCGAGCAGCAGCGGCGGGCCAAGCGCCGCCAGCGCGGCGACCG
This sequence comes from Methylobacterium sp. E-041, assembly GCF_022829665.1. NCBI lineage: Bacteria > Pseudomonadati > Pseudomonadota > Alphaproteobacteria > Hyphomicrobiales > Methylobacteriaceae > Methylobacterium > Methylobacterium sp. E-041. Next base: position 9,256 of record NZ_JAKSYQ010000186.1, read on the forward strand.
CGAAGGCGACCGGGGTGTAGACGGCGCTGAAGCGGTCGATGAACCGGGCGGTCGGCGACTTCGACGCCTGCGCCTCCTCCACCATGTGCAGGATGCGGGCGACGGTGTTGTCCGACGGCATCCGGGTGACCCTGACCTGCAGGGCCCCGTCCGCATTGACGCTGCCGGCATAGACGGCGTCCCCGACCTCCTTTGGCCGGGGCACCGATTCCCCCGTGATCGGGGACTCGTCGAGGCTCGACGTGCCGTCCGTGACCTCGCCGTCCGCAGGGACGCGGTCACCCGGGCGCACCAGCACGGTTTGGCCGATCACCAGGGAGGCGGCCGCCACCTCACGCACGGCGCCGTCCCCCTCGACCAGGCGCGCCGTCTTCGGCACCAGGCCCACGAGGGCCTTGATGCCGGCCCGGGACCGGCCGGCCGCAAAGCCTTCGAGCATCTCGCCAACGGTGAAGAGGAGGACCACCACCGCCGCTTCCTCGGCGGCATGGATGGCGAGCGCCCCGATGGTGGCGACCGACATCAGCATCTCGATGGAGAAGGGCGAGCCGTTGCGGGCGGCGGCGATGGCGCGGCGTCCGTAGAAGGCGAGACCCAGGAGCGCGCCGGGCCAGTAGGCGTATTCCCCGGCCAGCCCGGGCCGAACCGTCTGCAGGAGAAATCCGCTTGCGAACAGGACGGCGATGCCCAGCGCCAAAAGCCCCTTGCGGCTGCGCCAGGCGGGGGTCTCCGCCTCCTCCTCGACGATGGCCGGGGCCGCGATGCCCGTCGTCTGCGAGCGGGCGAGGTCGGCCGCGGTCGGCAGGGACCCGACGCCATAGCCGAGCCCCGTGATCCGGTTCTCCAGGTCCGCCCTGGGCGTCGAGCCCTCGTCGAGCACGAGGTCGAGGACCTGGGCCGTGTAGTTCACGCGCACGTCGCGGACGCCGGGCAGGCGGGTTACCGCCGTTTCGATCTTGGTCGCGCAGCTCGGGCAATCCATGCCCTTCACGCGGTAGCGCAGCGCGGCGCCCGCGGGGACCGCTCCCGATGTTCCTGGCCCTGACATGGCAAGCTCCGTCGACCCGGGCCTCGCGCCGAAGGGTCTGAGGCCCTACATGCACCCTGTAGCAACTACAGGGTCAAGGCCATGGCGCAGGCACCCCCCATGACCATCGGCGACCTGGCCGCGGCGACGAACACCCGCGTCGAGACGGTCCGGTGGTACGAGAAGATGAAGCTCCTGCCGGCGCCGGAAAGGTCGGCGGGCAACTACCGTCTCTACGGTCCGGAGCACCTGCGCCGCCTGAGCTTCATCCGGCGGGGACGGGACCTCGGCTTCACGGTCGACCAGATCCGGGAGCTTCTCGCCATGGCCGACGACCGCGACCGGTCCTGCGCCGAGGTCGACACCATCGCCCGCGCCCACCTGGCGCAGGTCGAGCGCAAGCTGGCCGACCTGACCCGGTTGGCGCATGAGCTGCGTGACGTCATCGGTCAGTGCGGCTGCGGGTCCGTCGCCGACTGCCGCATCATCGAGGCTTTGTCTCCCCACGGGGATCCGTCCTGAGGATGGATCGGCCCCGTCGGCATCAGGTGGAAGTGCGTCCTCCCGCCGATGTTGCAGAGGCAGTACAGAACGTAGACGCAGGCCGGGATGGCGATGAGGGCCAGGGCGAACGCCCGGCCGGCCGCGCGACGGACGTGGGGCCTGACGCGGCGTCGGCGACGTGGGCCGCCGCCGCCCCAGTCGGCGATGGTTCGGGCGACCTTCTTGCTCATGCCGACCCTCCTACTCGGCGGCGCGGAGATGCGGTTGGACCGGCTTGGGCCGATCCTTCCTCTCGGGGGCGACCGCACCGGCGAACCTGGCATAGAGGGCCGGCAGGACCACGAGGGTCAGAAGGGTCGCCGAGATGAGGCCGCCGATGACTACCGTCGCCAGGGGGCGCTGGATCTCTGCCCCGGTCTCGGTCGCCAGCGCCATCGGTACGAACCCGAGGGATGCCACCAGCGCGGTCATCGCCACTGGACGGAGCCGGGTCATGGCGCCCTCCATGATGGCCTCGCGCCTTGGCCGTCCCTCGGCGATGAGCTGCTTGATATAGGTCAGCATCACCAAGCCGTTGAGCACCGCCACCCCGGACAGGGCGATGAAGCCGACGGCCGCGGGCACCGAGAACGGCATGCCCCGCAGCCATAGGTCGGCGATGCCCCCGGTCAGCGCCAAAGGAACCGCGCTGAACACCAGGAGCGCGTCCCGGGCCGAGTTCAGGGCCGAGAACAGCAGCAGGAAGATCAGGAAGAAGCACACCGGGACGACCACCATCAGGCGCTGGCGGGCGGAAGCCAGGTTCTCGAACTGTCCGCCCCAGGTCACGTAGTAGCCGGCCGGGAGCGACACCCCCGAGGTTACCTTGTCCTGCGCCTCGGCCACGAGCGAGCCGATGTCGCGGCCCCGCACGTTGGCGGTGACCACGACCCGGCGCCGGCCGTTCTCGCGCGAGATCTGGTTCGGGCCCTCCGTCACCGAGAAGCTCGCGACCTGCTTCAGGAGCACGGACGCGGCGCGCCCGTTCGGTCCGGGAGGTAACGGCACCGGGATGTTCTCCAGGGCCTCGCGGTCCTCGCGCACCTTGTCGTTGAGGCGCACGACGATGGGGAAGCGCCGGTCGCCCTCGAAGACGACGCCCGCCTCGCGGCCCCCGATGGCCGCCCCGATGACGTCCTGGATCGCGGACGTGCTCAGGCCCAGGCGGGCCGCCTCGGCCTTGTTGATCCCGATCTCCAGGAACGGCAGCCCAGCCGTCTGCTCGACCTTCACGTCGTCCGCGCCCTCGACCCCGCGCAGGATGCCGGCGATCTGGTTCGCGGCCGCGGTCATCGCGCCTAGGTCATCGCCGAAGACCTTCACGGCGAGGTCGCCGCGTGTGCCGGCCAACAGCTCGTTGAAGCGAAGCTGGATGGGCTGGGAGAACTCGTAGACGTTGCCCGCGAGCGCCCCGAGGGCCTTCTCGATGCTCTCCTGCAACTCGGCCTTGGACAGGTCCGGGTCCGGCCATTCGGCTTGCGGCTTCAGGATGACGAAGGTGTCCGACGAGCTCGGCGGCATCGGGTCCGAGGCGACCTCGGCGGTCCCGGTCTTCGAGAAGACGTAGGCGACCTGGGGGAACCGGCCGATGGCCTGCTCGACCTTCAGCTGCATCGCCTGCGATTGCGACAGGGACGTCGACGGGATGCGCTGGGCGTTCAACGCGATGCTCTTCTCGTCGAGCTGCGGGATGAACTCCTGCCCCAGACCCCTGAACAGGATGCCTGCCCCGACAAGCAACACCAGGGCGACCGCGACGAACAGCATGGGCACGCGCAGGGCGGCCCCGAGGACTGGGCGGTAGGCGGCCTTGATCGCCCGGACGAAGAGGTTGTCGGTCTCGGTGACCTTGCCGGTGATGACGATGGAGATCATCGCCGGGACGAAGGTGAGCGACAGGACGAAGGCCGCGACCAGGGCGATGATGACGGTGAGCGCCATCGGCTCGAACATCTTGCCCTCGACCCCGGTGAAGGTGAGGAGCGGCACGTAGACGAGGATGATGATGGCCTGCCCGTAGAGGGAGGGCTTGATCATCTCCTCGGCCGAGGCCCGCACGGTGGCGAGGCGCTCCTCCAGGTCGAGCTTTCGCCCGAGTTCCCCTTGGCGTTCGGCGAGATGGCGAAGGGCGTTCTCGGTGATGATGACTGCCCCGTCGACGATGAGGCCGAAATCGAGGGCCCCAAGGCTCATCAGGTTGGCGCTGATGCGGCCCTGGACCATGCCCGTCATGGTCATCAGCATCGCCACCGGGATGACGAGGGCCGTGACGATGGCCGCGCGGATGTTGCCGAGCAGCAGGAACAGGATGACCACGACGAGGGCCGCGCCCTCGGCCAGGTTCTTGGCGACCGTCCGGATGGTGGCCTCGACCAGGACCGTGCGGTTGAGGACCGTCTGGACCTCGACGCCGGGCGGGAGCGTGCGCCGGATGCCGGTCATGCGCGCGTCGACCGCGGCGGCGACGGTGCGGCTGTTCTCGCCGATGAGCATCAGGGCGGTGCCGATGACGACCTCCTGCCCGTCCTCGCTGCCTGACCCGGTGCGCAGATCGCGCCCGATCCGCACCTCGGCGACGTCGGAGATGCGGACCGGCACGCCGCCGCGCGTGGTCACGACGACGGAGCCAATGTCCTCCATGCTCTCCAAGCGGCCGGCGGCGCGCACGACGTAGCCCTCGCCGTTGTCTTCCAGGTAGCGCGCACCCTGGTTGGCGTTATTAGCCTCCAGCGCCCGCCCGATGTCGGCGAAGGACAGGTCGAGGGCCGTCAGCCTCATCGGATCGGGCTGGACGTGGTACTGCTTCTCGAAGCCGCCGATGCCGTCGACGCCGGCCACGCCCGGGACGGTCCTCACCTGTGGGCGGATGATCCAGTCCTGGACCGTGCGCAGGTAGGCCGTGCGTTCGAGCTCCGTCGAGAGCCTCTGGCCCTCGGGTGTGAGGTAGCTGCCGTCCGGCTGCCAACCGGGTTTGCCGGGCTTCGAGACCTTGCGCTCAGCAGGTTTCGCGTAGTGCACCGACCACATGTAGATCTCGCCCAGGCCCGTCGAGATCGGCCCCATGCGCGGCTCGACCCCGGACGGCATCGCCGCCTCGGCCTCCTGAAGACGCTCGGCGACCTGCTGGCGGGCGAAGTAGATGTTCGTCGCCTCGGAGAAGACGGCGGTGACCTGGGAGAACCCGTTCCGGGATAGCGAGCGGGTGTATTCCAGGCCCTTGATGCCTGCGAGCGCGGTCTCGACCTGATACGTGATGATGCGCTCGATGTCGTTCGGCGAGAGCGAGGGCGCAGTGGTGTTGATCTGCACCTGGTTGTTGGTGATGTCCGGCACCGCGTCGATGGGAAGCTTCGTCAGCGAGAACACGCCGAACCCGGCCGCGAGCAGCGACAGGAGCACCACGAGCCAACGCTGGCGGACGGAGAAGTCGAGGATCTTCGAGATCATGGCGGCCGCCCTCAGTGGTCGTGGTCGGCTTCGGCCTTGCCGAGCTCGGCCTTCAGGACGAAGGAGTTGGCCACCGCGACCTCGTCGCCGGGCTCCAGGCCGGCGACGACCTCGTAGGCATCGTCGTCCGCCTTGCCGAGGGTCACCTCTCGCTTCGAGAAGCCCTCCTCGGTCCGCACGAACACCACCTTCTCGCCGCCGATGGTCTGGATGGCGGACTTCGGCAGCCGCACCGCGACCTTGTCCTGGGCGATCTCGATCTCGGTCGTGACGAAGGTGCCCGGGCGCCAGGACATGTCCTTGTTCGGCAGGGCGACGATGACCCGGGCCGAGCGCGTCTCCGGGTTGAGGATCGGGCTGACGAAGACGACCTTGCCCTCGGGGCGGGGAGCGTCCTCGCCCCCGACGATAGTCACCCTGGCGCCCTCGCGGACCTTGGACAGCTCGGTGGTGGGGACGGGGAGCTCGATCCAGAGGGAGGAGAGGTCGGCCACGGTATAGACGTCGGCCGGGTCCCCCTCGCTGCCGACCTTCGTTCCGACGTCGACCTTGCGCTCCACGATCCGCCCCGCGAGGGGGGACCTGAGCTCGAAGCGGCGAAGCGACGACAAGTTCGGAGTGGTTTCGTCCTTCTTGGCCGCGGCGGCGACCTCGGTCGCGTTCAGCCCGAGGGCCGATAGCTTCTGGCGGGAGAGATCGACCCGCAGGCCCGCCTCGGAGTAGGCGGCCTTCGCGTTCAGGAAGGCCGATTCCGCCGAGATCCTCTTGTCCCAGAGGGCCTGCTGCCGGTCGAAGTTGGTCTTTTCCAGATCCGCCTTGACCGTCGCGGTGAGGAAGTCGCTCTTGGCATCCGCGACCTCGCGGCTGTCCAGGACGGCGACGATCTCGCCCTTGGCGACGTCCTCGCCGAGACGCTTGCGCATCTCCGCCACTGTCCCGGCGACCCGCGCAGGCACCCGGGCGATCCGGTCGGCGTCCTGGGTGATGGTGCCGGGCACCAGGAGATGGCGCGAGAGGATGCCGCCCTCGACATGCGCCAGCTTGATGTCCTGCTCGGCGGCCTGCTCGGCCGTCATCTTGATCTTGCCCTCGCTTGCCTCGTCGTGGCCGTGCGCCTCGCCCTCGGCGTGTTTGTGGTCGCCGTCGACCTTGGTGGCCTGCGCCCCGGTCACGGCCGCGTTGGTCGCCGGAGTCTTGGCCGCGGTGGAGGACAGGCCGGCGGCGGCCAGCGCGCCCCGCACGGTCTCGGACACGCGGGGGACGGCACCGCCGATGGCGACGCCTATGGCCAGGAGGGCCACGGATATGATTGCACGCATGGAAGGGAGGCCGTTCGCATAGGACCGCGGTCACCGCCTGGGGCTGGGTCGACGGTCCGGTTCAAGTCAAGCTCGCTCAAGGAGCCGGCATCCGCTGGGATGTCCGGTCTGCATCCGCCACGGCCGTGGCGGTGCCGCCTCAGGCGCGAGGGGGCCTTGGAAGGCGACCGGCGGAGATCGAGGCTACGGTGACGTCGGCCGTGGCATAGGACGGGCGTCCGGCGGTGGCGATCGGAATCCCGGGTGACGCCTCGATGCCAATGGCCAGATGGCAGCCGCAGGTCGCATGGCAGGCCGGGCACCCGTCGGGCTGGTCCGGCGCACCCTTATGCGAGGACGTGGCGAACGCGGGCGCGTGATCAGGAAGGCGATGGGCGTCGGCGGAGGAAATCGCACAGGGCGCCATGAGCGCCAGGAGGAGGACGAACGACAGCAGGCGGACGGCGGTCGCCCACCAGCCGCGCGACGCCTCGTAGGCCCTGATCGGGAATCCCGCGCTCATGACTGCCTTATGGACGATCCGGAGGCGCTCGTACATGCCGGACGGGCGTCCCAGGGCGCCTATCCGAATGCCGACATGCTCGGGGGTGCGTCCGCGGAGACGTCGCCCCCCTCTGCGTCTGGGGTCGCCGTAGCGTCGCGATTCCCGGCCGCCCGAGCAGGTCGGCGAGGAGCGGGACCGGGCATCGGACATGCTGCGCACCTAGTTTGGAACCGGTCCTGGCGATCGTCCGACAAGCCGAAGATGGAGCTGGGTTAGGCACGGGCGGCCCCTTCCACGAAGGGACGGAACCGCGCACCGGCCCATGCGTAAAACCCTCCAGGCCACGCTTACCGGGGATCAACCAAGGGAGCCGGGCCGCCAGCCTCAGCAGAATGCCGCGGTTGAAGTTCGGGTAGCATGGTGCTACCTCTTGGAGGCTGGATGACGCCGCACAATCCCCTGGCAAAGGTCCGCGCGCTCGCCGCCGACGAGGAGGCCTGTTCGTTCTTTTCTCCCGTCCTCGAAGAGCTCAGGACCCGTAAGCTCGACACGGACGACCTGCGGGCGATCATCCAGACGGAATTGGGCGAGGCGCACTTCAGCAAGTCCGAGCCGACGCGAAGACACCACCCGACCACCGTGTCGGACTACTACTCGATCTGGGTCGACGACTGCGCCGACTGGATGTTCCTGAAGCTGCTGGTCACCGGCGCTGACGTCCTGGTCGTCACCTCATTCAAGAAGGATATCGATCGATGACGATGGAGGCCTGCCAAGCCTGCGAGGCGATCGCGGTCTGCGAGCGCGTCGAGCCCTTCGTGGTCGAACGGTCGGGGAAGAGCCTCGCCATCCAGGACCGTCGCATGGCCTGTGCCGAATGCGGGAACGTCAGCTATCAGGGCTCTCAGATCTCCGAGCACGAGCTCGCCGTCGCCAACGCCGTGCGAGAGATGGACGGGCTCCTGTCCGCCGCCGAGCTCAACGCCATCCGCCTCAAGTACAAGCTCCGCCAGGCCGACATGGAACAGATCCTCTCCACCGGCCCGAAGACCTGGACCCGCTGGGAGCGCGGCAAGGTTCCTCAGAGCAAGGTCGCCGACCGCTACATCCGAGCCCTAGCCCGGGACCCCTACCTCGCCCGCCGCGAGATGCTTGCGGCCGGGGTCGTAAACCCGGAGGCCGAGGGCGTCTTCGCCCAGATCGAGCTTGACGATCGCAAGCGCGCCCACGCCGTCATGCGCGACGCCCTCGGGCGGCGCACCGAGATCGACCACGAGCGCTTCGCCGCCCTCGCTGCCGACGCGGCCTTCGACGCCTTCCACGGTAACCACGCGAACCCGGAAGCCGTCGCCGCATGAGCGAGAAGCCTCCCATGGGCGTGCTCCACCACCTTCCGCCGAGGAAACCCCTCGCGGATATGGAGGATTTCCGGCGCGACGTGGGAGAGACCATCGCGGCACAGTTCCGGGAGCAGAACGAGATCCTCCGCGCCGAGCGCGGTGAGCATCTAGCGCGTGTCCGGGAACAGGATGAGCGCCTCCAGCGGCAAGGCGAGCTCATTGAGCGGCTCACCCGCGGCGTCGAGCTCCTCGTCACCGAGATGCACGGCGTCCGGACCGGCAAGGCGGAGGAGGCCTTCGCCCGCGTCGGCGGCGAGAGCGCCGCCCCGGACCTGCCCACCGTCTCCGCGGAGTCCGCAGTGGTCTACATCTGTACCGCGGGCAGTATCGGCCGGAAGCTCGACTTCCGCGCCAGCGAGATCGGTACCCTGCTCGGCGCCAAGGGCCTGCGCTGGGCGGGCAACGGCGCCTACCAGGAACTCGGACGCGAGGTCGGCCCGAACCATACCAAGTTCTGGCACCGCGACGTCCCCGCCCGGCTCCGGCGCGTCCTGGACGAGAACAACCCAGCCCGCCACGGCATCACCGATCGCAGTGTCCTCGCGATCTTCCGCAAGTGGAGCGCCCGCCGGACCGGCGGCCCAGACCTCCTCGACAGCATCGAGGCGCTCAAGGCCTGAGCCCGGGCATCAGTTTCGGTGTGCCGCGGCGATTTGCTGTAACCTTGGTGACGGGGTTTTGATGAAAGCGCATCTAAGAAGCTATAAGCGTTGTCACGCGATCTATCTCATCGGATTGTATTGTACTTGTACATATCCATCCCGGACTAATTATCACGCATTCGCTACGCGAAACTCTCAACGAGAGATAATAATGGCATGATAGGTATCGGAAGCGCAGAATTCTACAAAATATTTCACGAGGAAATAGAAAAACCTCGAGTATTTGCTGATATAAATCAGCTTGCGCCGTCCGACATCGAACTCAGAATTCGCGCAATCTTCACTGGGCATAATTTTGATTTGGATGCTGTCGGCTTCGTACAAGCCTGTATGTATCAGCGAGAACAGAAGCTACCTTTCATAAAAATTGGACCCAAGCGACTTACTGAAGATGTTGACCTACTCGTTAAGGCCGTCGCATTCGGAATAGTTGACTGTCAAGAAATATCAACTGATCTCAGATTTAGTCTGTCAAGACCAGAGTCGAATCTGTATGTAAACGGATTTCCTGCATGTTGTTTGAGAGATATAAATCGGATGCACGATGACGATCAAGATATGGATCACTTAGAATTCACACGATTACACGGAGCAGCCGTGCTCGATCAAATCCAGCCTGTCATTCGTGATTTAAAAACATATTGGGGGAAGGAACCTCTCAATAAAAGCGTCCTGAAAAAGAGGTTGTTTTTACCAATAAAATATCAAACAATTTCAGATATTCTCGAAACTGTCCCCGGTGAAATCATGCAAAGTTCACTAAGAGGACAAATTGAAAGGGCAGCATATGTAAGACATGAAAGATTGAGACTGCTTAGGAGCCCCCGGTTACCTTCGATAGACGATGAAAAGGCGATTTTTGATATTTGAAAAATTGCCTGTTACACTGATCGGCGCGAACTACAAACGGCCGGAAGTGAACAGAAGCCGGGGCTGGCTCAATAGCCGGGAAGTCAGCCGACGACGCTGGTTCCCATCGCGTCGGGAGCCTTCAGGTCACACGACTGCATCCCGTGGGGCGATCACGTTAATTACGCGGCCTCGAAGGGCGGCACGACGACGCTGATGTGCACCCTCGCCCAGGAATTCGCCCCGCGCGGGTTGCGCGTGAACGCCATCGACCCGGCGCCGTGAGGACCGGCATTAACGCGGGCCAGATGCAGGGTAAAAATCTGCGCAGTGCGGTGTCGCAGATCCCGTATGGTCGCATCGGACGGGTCGAGGACATCGCCTCAGCCATCGCGTTCCTAGCCTGCGACCTGTCCGACTACATCGTCGGCGACACCCTTCTCGTCGATGGTGGGACGACCACTCCTGGCACGATGCCTATCGGCGGTAGGCCGGGGCCCGTACCTCCAAATCCGATTGATAGGTGAAAACCGTTAAGGCGCATCAGGGCTCGTCGCGGCCTGCGATGTTCCGGTCGGCATCCCGCTCGAAGGTCGAGGTGGTCAGCGCGTCGGGGATCCGCTCGGCGATCATTAGAAAGGGGCCTTGCATGGTGTCGGGGGCTAGCAGGGCCAGGCTGCCGCGGCGGAGGGCGCCGTCGATCTCAACCAGGTGGCCGCGGCACCTACTGCGGTAGGCGACGATGACAGAAGGCCGTCAAACGCCCTTTTGCTGCTCACGAAGCTGGTCCACCCAGGCCCTCAGGTCCCCGACGGCCTTGAGCAGTTCGTCTGGGCGCAGGGGAGCAGCGTTCCGCCCGGGAGATGGATCGTGGGCTTCCGTCTGATCGCAGCACCGTTTGAAGCCGGCGGCGAAATCCTCGACGTTGGCAACGGTCAGGCTCGCCACCTTTCTCAGGTCCTTGGTGCTGATGTAGTCGCGGTGCCTTTGGATGACGCAGTTGAAGGCCACCTCCTCAAGGGCCCGTTCCCACGTGCTTCGTAACCTGCTGAAGAAGTGGGAGGCCGCAGCCCCGTACTCATCATCCCGATTGTCGTCGTAGAGGACCTTGGCCGCCCGTGCGTCCTTCTCAAGAGCGTCGAGGCGCTCCCGGACCTTAGCCCCGATCCAGGGCAGTCCCTGGTTCACGACGCCCGCGCCGGCAGAGGTGTGGGTGAGCGAGATCAGGGAGACCGGGATCCTGCCGTCGATTGACAGCGCATGCAGGTCGTTCAGGAAGACGAGGTCATGCGTGAAGACGATAATCTGCCGGACGCCCCCTTCCTCGACCAGCCGCTCGGCGACCTTGCGCCGCCACCGATGGTCCAGCGAGGAGACCGGATCGTCGAAGACCAGCGTCGATCCATGAGCCGCGGTAGCGAGCTCGGTCAGGAAGGCGGCCAGGGCCACGCAGGTCTGCTCGCCCTCGCTCAGGATCTCGCCGACCTTCGCCCTCTCGTTGGCGAACAGCCGGACCTGGTACTGCGGGGAGCCGTACCTGCCGCCCGAACGGACGATGTCGACCCTCACCCTGTGGGCGGCCAGCTTCTGGATTTCTTCCTGAAAGCGATCGCGGACCTTCGGCGTGATGACCTTGTCGGCGATCGTGTTGCCGAGCGTCGTGATGGCATTCGTCGCCATCTCGGACAGGCAGTCCTTCAAACCCGCCAGCTCGCTCAGCCGTGCCACCTCGATCCTCGCCTTCGGCAGCAGTGCCTCCAAGAGTGCGCGGTCACGCAACTCGTCCCGTTCCGCAACCAGCCGTACCCGACCGGCGGGATCGACCGCCGTCAGAAGCTCCTTGGCATAGGCCTGCGTATCATCCGCAAGAGTCGTCAGCGTGCCGATGATGCCGGCCGCAACCACGGGCATTGGACCCGCCCCGCGGTCGGCGAGTGCCCGCGTGCAGATCCATCGCCGAAGCCGGACGGTCGCCAGCCCGCGCAGGATCGCGGCGGCGACATCTGGATGGGTCACCGACAGCTGGCGGCGCAGCGGAAACCCGGACATCCGCAGCGACAGACCCGACAGCTTCCCCAGGGCTTCCTCGTAGGCGACCTCGGCCTTCCGCGCCTCGCGCTCGCTGTCGGCCTTCACAAACTCCTCAAAGGTCAGCTTCAGATCCCCGGTCCCTTCGGAGATCGGCTGGTGGCAGAGCACGCAGACCGCTTCCGCGTCCGTCCGCGGGAAGTCGTGCCCCTCGTAGGCGACATGCTCCGAGTAATGCCGCGCCGCGTCCCATAGGGCTCGCCAGGTCGCCTCCCCGACCCCCTTCAGGGCGCTTCCGCCGAAGGCGCGTTCGGCCGCGAGCGAGGCGGCGGAGCGTTTGGAGCGGGCGGTCCCGGCGAGCGCCGCAAGCTGCGCGAGCTCCGCATCCGACACCGCCCCGAAGACCCTATCAAGCTCCTCGGAGAGGCGGCGTACGGCCCGGGCCAGCTCGCGCTGCTCCCCTGAGGCCCGGACCAGGTCGCGGGCCAGGTCCTCCTCAAGCCGGCGAAGCCTTGCGCGCTCCTCCGCTGACAGGTTCGACAGCTTTTCCAGGGGTCCGAGGTCGGTACCCGGAGCGAGCGCGCCGAGAAGCCGCCCGACCCGGGTCCCAGACCCGAACGCGGGTTCCGTGAACGCCGAATCCCGCGCCTGCTCAAGCGCCCCCTGTTCCGCCGTCAGCGCCGTGCGGATCGCTTGGCAGACACCGGCGAGCTCATCGGGGATGTCGAGCCCGAACGGACGGAACGCGACCTCGTTCCTCTCGCGCACATGGACCATTCCGCATTCGCGGTCGAAGACGCTGACGCTGGAAAGGATGGCGTGGGGAGAGCCCGCGTCGGTCCAGGCCAGCGGCGCGATCGGATCGCCCGATACGACGCATCCGATCGTGGCGGATCCCGCATCGGCACCGCCGCCGAAGGCATTCGGCAGGATCTCGCCGGGGGAACGTGCCCGGCACGCCCGCTTCAGGATGCGGGCATACCCGGATTTTCCTACCCCGTTGTCGCCGTAGACGATCGTAATTCCATCGGGTTCAAACGAGAGTTCCTGGCCGGGAGCGAGCCGATTGACGCCCATGACATCCCTGATCGAGGTCAGCGCTACCTTCTCACCGGCGGTGGCCATGGACGGAACATGCTCGGCGCCCAAGGGCGACGGTGTCACCTCGATACCGGGAAAGCCACATCCCCTCTTGCAGAGCAGTGCAAGCTCTTGGTGATCGTCGGCGTCGAGGGTGCGCTTGGCCACTATGCGACGTAGGGCGTCCCGCTGCCAGTCAGGCTTATTCCTCGACCATTGCAGGATGATCTCGAAGACCGAACCCGTCGCCGCCATCGAGACTCGTTCCCCCGCACGGGTTCGAGCTTAGCAGCAGAACCCTCGGATCCGTAAGGGGCGCCGGCGGCGTCGCTGGCTCCGACCCGTCAGTCCTCGGGACGCCGCCTGTAGGCCTTGTCCACTTTGTTGGAGAAGTTCCCGTGGCTCAAGCGCATCTCTATCTTCTTGCGTGGCAATAGAGCGTCAATGGCCTTCTTGGTGGAGCGCCATGCTACTCAAGCTCCGTCGACTAGTGCACTGACTCAGACGGATGGTTCAAGGGTTCGATTGAGAGCGTCGAAGATGGCAGCGGCGGGTTTGGTCCAGACGAAGGGTCTGGGCCTTTGGTTGTGCTCGACGATGTAGCGTTTGATGGCCGCCTGCAGGTCGACGAGTCCGGTGAAGGTCCCGCGTCGCAACCGGCGGCGTGTGAGGGCGGAGAAGAAGCCCTCGACGGCGTTGAGCCATGAGGCCTATGTCGGGGTGAAGTGGAAAGTCCATCGCGGATGGCGGGCGAGCCAGGCGCGGACCTTCGGGTGCTTGTGGCTGCCGTAGTTGTCGAGCACCGCGTGGATCACCTTGCCCGCCGGCACGGCGGCCTCGACCGCGTTCAGGAAGCGGATGAACTCGCCATGGCGATGGCGCTGCATGCAGCGGCCGAGCACGGTGCCCTCCAAGACGTTCAAGGCGGCGAACAGGGTTGTGGTGCCGTGACGGCTGTAGTCATGGGTCTGGGCGGCGGGATGCCCTGGTCCGAGCGGCTGGTCGGGACGGGTGCGCTCCAGGGCCTGGATCTGGCTCTTCTCGTCGATGGAGAGCACGACCGCATGGGCGGGCGGATCCATGTAGAGGCCGACCACATCCTCGACCTTCTCGGCAAAGGCCGGATCGTGGGATCGTTTGAAGGTGCGAACCCGATGCGGTTGCAGGCGATGCGCCTGCCAGATCCGCTGCACGGAGCGCAACGAGATCCCGGTCTGCTGGGCGACGGCGCGCCCGGTCCAGTGGGTCACCTCGCCGGGGGGCTCCGAGCAGGTCAGCGCCAGCACCTTGGCCACCGTTCGGGTCGGATGGGGTGGGATGCCTGGCGGGCGGGTCCTGTCGCGCAGCAAGCCTTCGACGCCCTCCTCAGCAAAGCGCTGCTGCCAGCGTCAGACGGCGGGCCGACTGACACCGGCCTGCCGGGCCACGTCCTGTACGTTGAGACGCTCGGCCGAGAGCAGAACGATACGGGCCCGCAGGATGTGTTTGAGGGGCCGTGATCGATCCCCGGCGATCTCGGTCAGCTGTGACTGGGCGGTGTCATCGAGGAGCACGCAAACGGTCTGAGCCATCGCACAGACTCGCACACGTCACCCACCACGTGAATCCTCTGATCGCGTCAGTGCACTAGGTCGCCCGCGCCCAAGCCGCCCGGGCCATTTAGCCACTGACCGCCTCCTCGGCATCCGGAGCGACCGCATCATCGAGCGCTACGACGCCGCCCGGGGCGCGGCGATCGCCGATCGGGCCCGCGACGGGGTGGCCCAGCAGATCGCAGTCTCCCACGCCGGCACCATCGAGGCCTTCTGCGAGCGGGTGAAGCCGGCCGCCCCATCCGCCAAGCCTTGCCGCCTCAGCTACCCCGAGGGGATGAAGGACAGCCACGTCCGGACGGAGCTCAGGGCAGGGCACCTGGCGGGCTGGCATTGGGCCCGGCTCTGCTCCGTGGCCGACGCGATGGGCTGCGATCTCGAAGTGACGCTGAAGCCGCGCTCCAAGGGCTGAGAACCCCTCCGAAGGGGCGTCGCGTCAGTCGAGTGTTTTCGACCAGGCCATCTCCTCCCCCCGTTACTCCTATCCGGTGTAACGCGGGAATTGCGAACTCCCGGACCTCAGGGATCCAGTCCGAGGCGGGCCGCGAGGGCGGTCGCGACGGCCTCGCGCCGGTAGACGACCGCCGGCTTTCCGGCCGCGATGGCCCGTTCCGTGCGGGCCTTGAGCGCGGCGGCCGCCGCCAGCAGAACCCTTCCCGCGTCGATCGGGCTCGCGAGGCGGTACCCCTTGGGCGCGCCTGCGATGACGACCGCCAGCCCGTCAGCGATCGCGCGGTCGAGCGTCGCCGGGTCGGGCGCGCCCGCCTCCGCCGCCCGGGCGCGGGAGGCCGCCTTGACGGCGCGGTTTGCCTCGCGTGCACGGGCGGCCGAGGATGAGGTGCGGGGTGCGGTCATGGGCGTAGGATGCCGTGACGAGGTGCAAGGCACCATGACATGTCACGGCATCGGCACTCGCTCGGCACTCCCTCGTGCGCACGTCGTGCTGAGCTCAGCATTTCCTCAGCATATTTTTGGGCGTTTCAGTCTGCATGATCGGCGATTCATCAAGAGCGAAATCGCGATCCGTTCAGGACGCATGCTGCAGCCCCCCCGGAAACGGGGTGTTCACCATCCCATGTGGATCCACGTGGCACCGGGTTGACGGGGAGTCCCGCCCAGGCGCGAATTGGGCGGTGAGATCCGCCCCGCCAGGAGAGACGCCCATGTCGCACCAGACCCGCAGCTTCGCGATCGACAGCAGCATCCGCGTTGGCCAGGGCCTGGCTCTCGGGCACTCCGCGATCCAGGGTGCCTTCGACGGCCTGCGCGCTCGGCAGGACACGGACCGGCACGCCGTCTCGCGCCTCGCCGGCCGCCTCGGGCAAGCCCGCCGGGATGCCGTCGCGGTCGAGGCCGAGGCCGATGCCCTTGCCGCTGAGGCCGCCGAGCTCCGCCTCCTCCTCGGGGCCGCCCTGCAGCGCGCCGCGGCGGCCGAGGCCCGGGCCGAGCGGGCCGAGCGCGCGGTCGTCGCCGCCGCCCGGCGCCAGGGCCTCGTCTAGCCTCAAGCCCCCCCAGACATGCGAAGGGCCCGCCGGGATGACCGGCGGGCCCTTCGTCGTTCGGTCGCTGACACGTCACATGCGGCAGGCGGCGACGCGGGCGTGGGCCTCGGGGGTCTCCAGGAGCCTGTAGGCCTCCTCAATGACCCTCTTGTCGTCTGCGTCGTACTCGCCGGGGCGAGGCTTCGGGGCCTCGGCATCAAGGCGCGCCTGAAGGGACGGCATCAGGGGCAGGCCCCCATGGATCTCCGAGAGGGACTCGGCGCGGAGATGCTGCTCGACGCGGAACGCGGGCACGAATGCCAGATTGCACCGGGCGCCAGTGTCGAGGCCGGCGAGCCAGGATGCGACGTCCCGCGGGAGCGGGGCGAGATCCCTGCCGGAGCGGCCAGTCGGGTCCATCGCGGCTCGGTTGTGCGCGATAACGAGCTCTCCGAGGCCAAGCGCGACCGGGCGCGGGCCGGCCGCGGCGCGGTTGTCGTTGGCCAGGGCGACCTCGGCGACGTCGGACGCGTGGACGGCCGGACGGGGCAGCAGGGCCCCGAGGACACCGCCGATCCCGGAAGCCGTGAGATCCAGCCCCCGAGCCGGGCCCTCCAGGCCGGCTCCGACGGCGGTAGCGGTGCGGTCGACCGCGGCCTTCGCGACGCCGGCGACGCGCTTCACGTCCCCGTACAGGGACACGGCGGCCTCGCGGGCGTCGCCAAAAATGGCGGCGATGAGAGCGGCGATGAAGGCCAGGATTTTCTTGAGGTCGATCATTGCGGGACTGCCTAAGTTGAACTGAGGGAGACGGAGAGACAGGGGCGAGGGTATCGTCAGGCCGGGGCTAGCAAGTCGCCAGCTGGGAGGCGGCGCCGGCCTCGGCGCACCGGGGCCTCGCCGAGGGCGCGCTCGCAGAGCTCGTCGGGCAGCTGCAGCCTGTGCTGATAGATCAGCGCGAGCCCGTGGGCGGCCTCGCCCCGGTCGAGGACCTCGCGCTCGGCGAGGACGTGACCGCTCCAGGTCGTGGTCTGGCTGAAACCCTCGCCGTTCTGGATGGCGGCCCAGTCCTCGTCGAGGGAGGCGAGGTAGCGCAGCCCCTCCAGGGTCGCAGCGCGCACCGCCGGGTCCTCTGACCGGGCGTAGAAGTGCGGCATCGCCGGGCGCCCGATCCTCTGCTCCGCGCGGACGCGGTTGGCCTCGGCGTTGGACAGCCAGCGCTCCGCACGCTCAAGATCGTAGGGCCCCCATTCGGCCCGGTGCGCGGTCTCGGCCGCCTCCGTCAGGGACCGGCCGAACTGCCAGGGTGCCGCCCCGACGAGCGCCTGAAGCCGCTCGCGAATCGGTCCCGCCATCTCGTCGACGCGAGCCTGCGCGGCGAGCCGGCGTTCCTCGGCCCGAGCGTTGGCCTCGTCACGGGCGGCGCGGGCCTTAGCGATTGCGGCGTCGGCCGCCGCCCTGAGCGCCGGGACGTCCACGTCCTCGGCCGAGATCCCCCACCAGCACGGCAGCAGGTTCGGGGTGCCGGCGCGGTCCGTCCAGGAGAAGACCGCCGCGACCATCAAGCCGCGCTCGGCTCGGTAGGCGTCCGAGAAGGTCTGCGGGGCCTCGTCCATGACGAAGAGCGCCATGGCGTGGCCGTAGCGGAGGCGCTCGCCGACGTGGCGCCAAGGGAAGCCGTCGAAATCGAGCGGGGGAGCGGTCAACCGGGGCATGGGGCGTGTCCACAGGGGAAATGGTTAACGCAAGATTATGCTCCGAAATAAGCCCGGCCAATAGTCTTGTTGACAAAGCTGGTGCATTGGCTGCATGTTGATCTGCGTTCGCTAGGAGACCCCCGGTGCCTCGTACCCCCATGCCCCTCCATCCCCACACTTGGTCGCCCGACCTGGTCGAGCGCGTCAAAGCGCTGTGGCTCGCCGGCGTGTCCGCCCGCTCCATCTCGGCCACGCTCGCCGCCGAGGGCATCGCCCGTAGCCACAGCTCGGTCATCGGCCGGATGCGGCGCGAGAACGTCAGCTTCCAGGGCCCCGGGGCCAGCAGGACCCCCCTTGCACGTAAGCCCCACGAGGGCCCGCGGAAGGCCCCGAAGGCCCTCGTGGTTAAGGCGCCGCCGCCCCCGCCGAAGCCCGCGCCCCGCCCGGCCGCATCGGACGTTCTCCTGCCGGAGTCCCGCCGCGTCTCGATCCTCGACGTCCGAGACGGGGTCTGCCGCTGGATCGCCGGCGATCCCCGTCTGGACCCGACGGCCTGCGGGCACCCGGCCGATCTCGGCTCGCCCTACTGCCCGGCGCACCGGACCGTCGCGCCGAGGTCGCGCGAGGCCGCCTACGTCCCCGCTTTCCGGAAGGCCGCCTGATGAGCCGCATGAGCGACCGTGCCATCGACCTTCAGCACAACCACCAGGTGATGGAGCCGGACGACGAGGACGAGGCGCTGCCCCCGCACCTCGATCCGGACCGCCTCGCCGCCGAGCACCGCGCCCACGTCGAGGCGCTGCTCACCGACCTCGCCAAGCCGGAGTGATCCCCGTGCCCGAGCAGCCCCCCGCCGACGAGTTCATGGCCCTCTGGGATTACGTCCCGGATCCTGGCCCGATGGTCCGCGATCCGATGTGGCGCCAGATCGCGCTGCAGGAGCTCACCCGGCCGGCCGACTGGACGCCGCCGGTCCCCCTGATCCGGGAGGCGGCCCCCCTGCCGCCGTGCGCCCGCCTGACGGCCCTCATCGACGACGCGGGCGTCGGGCGCCGGCGGCCCCGCGACGTAGCCATCGTCGAGGCCGCGATCGCGAGGAGCCTGCCGGCCGACGTGCCGACGTTCGTCTCGGCGGTTCTCTCGGTGCGCCGGGACGGCGAGGTCCTGGTCACGCGCGTGCGCCTGTTCGATGGGGGCGTCGTCGTCCTGAGAGTGGACGGGGGCCCCGAGCCCCACGTGCGTGGGTGGGATCCCGAGGGCGAGGACAGGCGCGCCTTCCACTACGTCGACGGCGCGTGGACGCGCGTCGAGAACGCCTGTGTCGGGGAGGTCATCTGATGGCGGGCGGGATCCTGACCGGTTCCGGTCTCGACGAGCTGGTGCGCCAGATCGAGGAGCTCCGGACGAGGCGCTACGAGGGGGCGTTCGACGAGGGCCTTGAGGCAGGTACGCCGCTGGGCGAGGCCGGTGCCTACGCTCAGATGGTCGCCGTCTGCGAGGACGTCCTCTGGCTCTACGGGGTCTACGGGGACGGCGAGCCGGTGGACGTGCTCGGCATCGATCGGATCGTGGAGGACCTCCCCAGGATCAGGGAGGGACGTCGGGCCCTCGTGATCCCCCGCGACCCGGAGACGCCCTGGCGCGATGCGGGGGTCATCGTCCGCTACGGCCTGCGTGTCGACATGCTGGCGGCCGAGACGGGGCCCGAGGGGCAGCGCATGTGGCGCCTGCTGACACACGAGCAGACGTGGATCAAGTTCCGCGACGACGACGGGCGGACCCACTACATCCAGGTCCGCGGGCTCCCGCCGGTCCAGCAGGCCGCGCGGCACGCGTACGAGGCCGAGGTGCGCGAAGCGGAGGCGGTCGCGGCGGCGCTGAGGTCGGCGCGGCCACGCGGGCGGGTTGCCCGGTCGTACTTGGAACTCGACGCCGCTGTTGAGCCCCTTCTGCGCAAGCTGCTGGTGCTCGATCCGGACGCCCTCGTGGGGCACGCCCTCGTCAGGATCGGCGCGTTGCCGCCCGAGTTCCGCACGGCGCGGGTCGACGCGGCGGTCCCGACGCTCGCGGCGCACCACCGCCACGCCGGGTTCGACGTCGCGACGTGCTTGCACTGGCTCCGGGTGATCCGCCGCCGGGTGGCCGCGGTCGAGGCGGCGGGGCCCAAACCGCCCCCCTCCGACGATGCCGATGCCCTCGGTAGCCTCGCGTGGTGAGGCGCCGGATCCTCCCGGGCACGCGCCAAGGCTGCGCGTTCCACCGAACACAAGGACACCTGACCATGGCCACCAAGAAGAAGCCCGCCCCGACCCCGTCCGCTCCCCTGTCGATCACGTTCGACATGAGCATCACCGAGGCCCACAGCCTCGATCGCTGCGTGATCAAGCATGGGTATCTGGTGACGGCCAGTCCGCCGTTCACGGCGAGGGATGACGGGGACTCCCACCTCTCCCGCGATCCGGAGGACGAGTTCCTGGGGGAGATCCTCGGCGTCGAGGAGGGGCGGCTCCTGCTCTTCCGCCGGCGGGACCCGGACGCGTGCCCGGCCCATTTCGGATGGCGGCCGACCTTGGGGCGGCAGTACATCGTCTTTCGGTTTTCGGAATCCGACGACGGCGATGCGTCGGCGGAGCTCCTCGAGGACGATAGCGCCGAGGCCGTCGATGACGCGATGCGGCAGATCTACCGCCGGTACCGCCCGAACCGGACCTACACGCGGACGGCCGAAACGCTGGGACTTCGAGCATGTCCCAGTAACCATCCCCCGCCGTGTTAACCGCGGCCTCTATTTGCCGTTGCAGTCGAAGCCCCCTCGATTCAGAATCGCACCATGCTCAATTCGAAGCCCACATTCGTCCTTCACGCCGGCCCGTTCGACTTCTCGGACGGCGCCCGCGACGAGGCCTCCATGGCCGGTACGGACACGCTGATGTCGCTCGACGTCGCCGCGTGGGCCCCCGAGCTAGCGGACGCCCTAGGCTTCCCGACCTTCTCCACCGCGCAGCTGCGGGCCGCGACGCGTGCCCCGGATCCTCATCGACTGAAATCGATGCAGCCCGGACACGCGATCTACACGACCCGCCAATACCTGCTCGACTGGAGAAATACGTGGCTCGCCCCAAGCAACCCTCCCGCCTTGTCTTCGACCGGAAGCGACAGGTCTGGGCAATCGCAGACTTCATCGATGGCGAGCGCTACAAGCGCAGAACACGACACGGCCTTGCAGCTCGCGGCGCGGCTCAAGAGGAGCTCGCGCTCCACATCGCGGAGCAAGGGCGCCTAGCCCGAGAGCGGCTCATGGCCTCGCCGGATCACGACGACCCGGCGAATTCCAACCCCCGCCTGGTGTCCGTCGCCGCTTGCTTGACGTTCTACGGCGCCCGCATGGAGGGCACGAAGAATGCCGCCTTGGTCGGCCAGCACATCGTCCACCTACTTCGCATCCTGAGGGGCCTGACGCTGGCGCAGATCCGTGGATCGACGTGCCGCGACTACGTCGAGAAGCGGACGAGCGAGCGCTACACGAAGCCCGGCTGGAAGATCTCGAAGCCGATCTCGACGTCGACGGCCCGGCGCGAGCTCGGGACCCTGTCGGCCGCCATCAACGCCTGGCATCGGGAGTACAACCTCTCGTCGGTTCCGGTGCTCGAACTGCCCAAGGCCTCGAAGGGCCATCCGGACTGGCTGACCGAATCGGAGTTCGAGCGCCTCCTGAAGGCGGCCTCCGGGTTCCGCTGGTTCTCCTCAGACATCGCCACGCGCGAGCCGTACTGGCAGCCGATCGAGGGCCTGCGCCACGAGCCCGGCGACCAGCTGGTGCGGTTCCTCCAGATCGCGTTCTACTCGGGCACCCGGAGCGCGGCCGTCCTCGACCTGCGCTGGCGCAAGCACAAGGTCGCCGGGTACGTGGACTTCCCGACGGTGACGATGTTCCGCGAGGGCCCCGAGGCGCCGGCATCCCGCAAGAGGCAGCCCCCGTGCCGGATCCACGATCGCCTGCTCCCGCTCCTCAAGGAGTGGCGCGAGGAGGACCTGGCGGCCGGCGTGTCGCGCGTCGTCCATCGGAACGGTGCCGCCGTGAAGCGGGTCAGCAAGGGGTTCAGGATGGCCGCGATCCGGGCCTGCCTGGACCGGCGCGACATCGACGGGACGCACCGCGTCACCGACCTGTCGGCCGGCCTCGCCGCCGACCTGCCCGAGGAGGAGGAGGGCTACCTCTCGGAGGAGGCCGAGGGCGACGCCGACGAGATGGGTTGGCCGACGCCGCACATCCTCCGGCACTCCAGGGCAACGATCATGCTCCGCGCCGGCGTGCCTCCGGTGGAGGTGAGCGAGTACCTCGGCATGTCGCTGGCCATGGTCCTCAAGGTCTACGGCCACACGTCGAGCGCCTACCAGAAGGCGGCTGCGGCGGCCTGACGCGGAGCTTTATTTTTTACAAGCACCCCTTGCTTTCGGCCCCGTTGCTTGTATATTTACAAGCAACGGGGAGACGGTCTCCCCGAGGGAACCGCACCGATGTCCAAACTCACCGCCGCCAACGTCGCCCACAACCAGGCCGTCGAGCACGCCCTGAACGAAATCATCACCCAGTCCGACCTCGACACCGCGCTCGCCGAGATCGCGGCCCTCTCCGCCCCCACCGAGACCGCCACGGTCGACCTCGACGACCTCGGCTCCGATGCGATCGCGGTGCTGGGCGACGGCTCGGTCCTCTGCTGGGGCAATGAGCACAGGATCAACGGCCGCACGTACCGCGACATCGTCGTCGCCGGCGGCGCCGAGGACGGCCATGGCGTCATGAACGCCGAGCTCCAGGCCGAGATCTGGGAGGACTCCCAGGTCTGCGCCGACTGAGGGCGCGGACCGGCCGGGGGATCGCCCCCCGGCCTCAGGCGAGAACCCTACCCCCAGCACAGAGGATCCGGACATGGCCAGGATGGTGGACTTCGACAACGACGGCGTGGACTTCGACGACGGCCTGCGCCTGACGACCGAGGGCGAGTTCAGGTTCGACGGCAATTGGATCGTCCGGGTCGGCGTCTACCGCCGCTACGAGGGCGAGCGGGACTTCGAGCGCGAGGCGACCGTGCACGTGCGCACCGGCCCGACGGCCCGCACGATCGAGGCCTCCGTGCTGCGCAAGCGCGCCGAGCGCCGCCTCTCCGGCGACTGAGGCCCGCCCCTCGGGAGGGGTGAGAGACCTCCCGATCCCGGGCCTCAGGACCGAACCCAGCCCTTCCGGAAGGACCACACCCATGAAAGCTGCCATCCCCGCCATCGAGGCCGTGCTCGCCGCGTCCCCGTCCCGGGACGAGGACGCGACCGTCTACGCCATGTTCGGCGCCCTCGGCACGATCGACGCCGAGGGTCGGGCCGCCGCCAAACGCGCCTTCCCGGAGCACCCCGCCGTTGCCGCGATCCTCACGTTCGACTTCTGCACCTCCGACGACCACGCTACCGTCGCCGCCGCCCTGGAGCCGCACGCCGCCGCGGCACCGACGCTGCGCCAGTCGACCGAGGACGACGAGTGGACGGCCGCTGAGAGGGCCGTCTACGCCGCCAGGACCTTCGTCGGAGAGGTAGCTCGGATGACCGGCCACGGACGCGCCGGCCACGACCGCTGGGAGGCACGCGAGCACTTGATTGCGACTCTGCGAAACCTGCAGGTGCGCCATCTTGAGGAGGTCGCGTGCGATCGCATCGGCCAGTTCCCCGGGTACGACGTCCGCGGTCAGGGGTGGTGGGCGTGGGGCGCGCCGGGAGGCATGAGCATCCAAGTCCGCGTGGGTGGCAGGCCGATCCTCTCGCTCCCCGGAGACGTCACGCGCCGCGAGGTCGAGATGGCGATCCTCGGCTGGAAGGCCGGCAACGACCAGGGCCTGCACGAGGGCGCCGAGCGCATCCGCCGGGGGATCAAAAACCTCCTCGAAGTCGAGGCCGCCTGAAGCCTGCACCTCCACCGGCCCCCCATCACGGGGCGGCCGGTGTAGAATTGAAACGCCCGTCCTGCGCAGGAGCCCGCACCGTGTCCTTCGATTTCCCCAAGCCGATCCGCGAGGCCAAGGTCGACCTCTCGGGTTTGACCGAGGCTCAAATCCTCATCCGACGGGGCGTCATCAGCCTCGGCGAGCGAGCCTTCGGGCCGCGCTGGCAGAGCTTCTTCGCGACGGCGCTCTCGGAAGTTGCGGGCCGGCGCATCACCCAGGCGCAGGTGTCGCAGTGGATTTCGGGCTCCCGCCCCGTGCCCGATGCCCTGTTCGAGCCCACTCGGCGTCTCGCGATCCGAGCGGCCGAGGACCTGGAACGCCGCGCGGCCGAGATCCGGATGGAGTGGGCCCCGGCGGCGCCGGAGGAGGACAAAGCCGACCTCGCGACACTGGCCTGAGGGCGGGCCCTGCGTCGGAAGGACCAGGGACTAGACAAGCGTAGTCGAAAGTCGATATAGGGGGCTATGTCGACTTTCGAGGTACACCATGGCTGAGGACGTCCGGCTCTCCGACACGACCCTGCGCGCGCTCAAGTTCCTGCTCTCGGCTCCCCTTGAGGGGAGGTCGGGCGCGGAGATCAGCAAGTCCGCCCGCATCGGGTCGGGGACGATGTACCCCATGCTCGCCCGGCTGGAGACCGCCGGCTGGGTCGAGGGGAAGTGGGAGGAGGTGGAACCGAGCGAGGCCGGGAGGCCGAGGCGACGGTTCTACACGCTGACGATGGCAGGGCGCGCCCGGGCCCGTGCCGCGTTCGCCGAGTACCAGGTCGCGCCGGAAGGAGCCCTCGCATGGAACTCCTGATCGGGCTGCTCATGAACATCCTGGGCGCGGACCTCTACGACCGCTGCCCGAGGCTCGCCCGCTTCCTCATCCGCAAGGCGGCCGCCCGGCTGCCGGAGGGCAAGCGGGAGTCCTACGCCGAGGAGTGGTCATCGCACCTCGCCGACTGCGACACCAAGCTCGATCAGCTCCGGCATGCTCTCGGCTGCTGGTGGAGCGTCGGCGGGATCCTGAGGACCGAGCCGCAGCCAAAGCGGGCTTACAGCCTCGACGCGCTCATCCTCGGCTCCGGCCTCATGCTGGTCGGATCCACCGCGGAGGCGATCATGTCCGCGATGGCCGGCGCGCCCTGGCTGTACCTGGTGAGCTACCTGTTCCAGATCCTGCCGGGAGCCTTCGTCGTCGTCCTGGGGATCCGGATGCGTCTGAAGGATGGGCGGTACGTGTATATCTGACGCCCGGAGCGGGGTCCCGGAATGGCCCCGCAATTACGAAATCCGGCCCGCATGGCCGTGCATGGCGCTCGATCCAATCGAACGGCGTTGCATGGGAATTGACGGGCCGGACGCCGGTCCCTAGGAAAGTTGCGGCGGGGTGAGAGCCTTGCCAAGGTTGGGGTCGAGGGTTCGAATCCCTTCGCCCGCTCCAATTCAGGTACTGATCGAACTGCAAGAGCTGGCTCAGGCCGGCTTTTTGCGTTTCGGGACCGTCTTCGGAAATCGCGGCCTTTCATGATCGAGCCGGCCGTCGCGCCTCGTGCGTGTGGGCCGCGCCTTCCCGCTCGATCATCGCGGCGCGCGCGATGCGTCTTCGTTCAGAATGCCGCGCAGGGCTTTCCGCCGGGCAGCACGACTTCCTCGCGCCCGAGATAGGTCTTGCCGGCCCGCACCGGCCAGGTCTTGCTGACCACGAACGTCCAGCGGTTCAGGACGGGGAAGACGCCGAACACGGCGGTGTAGGGCAGGCGCAGCTCGGCCATCACCAGACGGTCCCCGGGGCTTGCCGTTCCGGCCGGCGCGGGGCCGATCGTCGAGCCGGCCGCGCGCTGCGTGTCGTTGCGCGCGACGCTGGAGCAGACCTTCGCCACGGGGGTCGACCCGTCGAGGTAGATCCCGCCGGCGGTGAGCACGATGCCTGCACGGCCGAGGTCGTACGGGCTCGAGACGGCCTGTGCGGCGGCGTAGACGTCGGCGATGTCGGTCACGTCGGCGCGCGAGATCAGGTCCGCCATCGTCGTCGCCGCGAGCGAGACCCGGCGCCCCGTGGTGATCGCGCGCGGAAGCTCGATCGAGGCCATGAACATCAGGACCAGGATCGGGGCGATGAAGGCGAACTCGACGCCGCTGACGCCGCCTTCCGCACGCGCGAACCGCCCGAGGCCGCCCCGGCCCGCCGTCATTGGCAGGGCTTCGCGTCGTAGGCTTCCGCCCGGAAGATCACGGTCGAGACGAGGAGCTGGCGGTTGTCGGCGAGGCGACGCCCGGTGAAGTCGAGGAACGCGAACAGCCGCAGGATCGGGACGGCCGCGCGGATCGCGATCACGTCGTCCCCCGTCGGGCACTGGAACTGGGTGCCGAAACTCTGCGAGACGGTCTTGGTCTGTGTGTCGTAGGGCTCGGACACCTGCGAGCCCTTGAAGGTCTCCGCCCGCGTCACGTCGAGGCGGACGTCCCGGCAGGCGAAGAAGAGGCTGGAAGTGCCGCACATCAGCTGCCGCAGGCGCTGTGCCGGATCCGAGCCGTCGGCCCGGTCTTGGAACTCGCCCGTCCGCAGCAGGCGCGAGGCCCGGTCGACGGACACGTCGAGGGTCTGCTGGGCCAGCACGACCACGCCGGATTCGGCGACGACGCCGAGCAGGGCGATGAAGGGCAGCGCCAGCATCGCGAACTCGACGGCGGCGACGCCGCGACGGTCGCCCAGCAGGCCCGCCCGGATCGGAGCCGCCGCGGACACGAACCGGACCCGCGCCCATGCGTGAACCGATGCGCGGCGAAGCCACGCCCGGAGATCCGCAGCGCGAACGGCGATCGAGCCGACGGGTCCGGGCCGATCGATCGGCAACGTGCAGCGTGTCCTGGGCGTCCGACGCATTCTCGGCCTGAAGGGCATCGGATCGCCGATCGTCGGCCCGGTCCTACCCCGAATGGACCGCAGTCTACGGTGGTAGAGCTTTAAAATTCCTGAGGCCGGGCAAGGCAATCGCAGCGGCGACGACGCGATCCGAGCGGCGAACAGGCCTACAACCTGGGGTAATACCGATATTCGATGCCGGCCGGGCGCTACGGTCGATATCGTCGACAAACCGCCGCAAAATTCTACCTGTAGATGTAGATTCAGGCTCGATCCTGCAACGGTTCTCGTCCGGAGACGAGCATCGACCCTAATAATTCAATCCTTGATTGTTTTCATCAAGTCCTGCACGCCAGACGCGATCACTCTGCGCCCGCCTCCATCCGATCGGATCGAGAGGGCCTTTCATTAATCCGAAGCCTGTAGACCCGTCGGTTCAAGATGGGCCGAGGAGGCGGTCGGGATGGGGAGCGGGTGGCGAACGGGGCATCGCGGCGGCGTGGCGTTCGCGTCCGCGGCGTCTCGCTTCCGGGCGTTCGGAGCCGACGGACGCGGCGCCGTGGCCGTCATCTTCTGCCTCTGCGCGACGATGCTGCTCGGCCTCGTCGGCGGCGGCGTCGACTATGCGCGCCTTGCGGCCCGGCGGAACCAGTTGCAGGCCGCCGTCGACGCCGGAGCGCTCGCCGGCGGCAACGCCCTCAAGCTTGCCCTGTCGAGCACCGCCGCGGTGGTCGGCGTCACCGAGCAGACGGTGCGATCGGAGGCAAAATCGCCGCCGGACCGGCCGCTGACCGTGCAGGTCACGGTCGCGCCCGACAAGACCAATGTCGCGGCGATCGCCGCCGAGAGCTACAATCTGTCCTTCGGCAGCTTCGTCGGGATGCCCGCCGCCAAGCTCGCGGTGAAGGCGCAGGCGAGCGTCGTCGGTCGGATGCGCCTGTGCATGCTGGCGCTCGACCCCTTCGCCGCCGGCGCGTTCAACCTGCAGAAGAACGCGCAGGTCACCGCCACCGATTGCGCCCTCTACTCGAACTCCGTCTCGGGGACGGGAATGGTGGGCCAGGACAACGCGATCGCCAAGGCGCAGACGATCTGCTCGGCCGGTGGCTACCTCGGCGTGCGCGCGAACTTCAGCCCGACGCCGCAGACCGGGTGCCCGGGGATCGAGGATCCGCTGAAGGACCGCGCCGCGCCGCCGATCGGCGCCTGCGCGACGCTGCCGTTCCCGCTCAACCTGCTCAACGTGCGCGCGATCAAGACGATCGACAGAGACATCACCCTGGAGCCGGGCACCTATTGCGCCGGCCTGCACATCACCAAGGACGCCGTCGTCACGCTGAAGCCTGGCATCTACGTGATGAAGGACGGTCCGCTCGTCGTCGACAAGAAGGCGACGCTCACCGGCACCGACGTGGCCTTCTACTTCACCGGGAACAACGGCGGCCTGGTCTTCGACAAGAAGACCACCATCAGCCTGACCGCCCCCACGACCGGGATCATGGCTGGTTTGCTGCTGTCGGAGGATCGCGGGGTCATCCTGCCGATCGATCCGACGGCGCTCGTCGAAACCCTGCTCGGGGACATCATCAGCCCGACGCCGCCGCCGCTCGCCTTCACCAAGCCGGTGCGGACCTACCGCATCATCAGCGACAACGCCCGCACCATGCTCGGCACGATCTACCTGCCGGCGGGCCGCCTTGTGATCGACGCATCCAGGCCGGTGGCCGACCAGTCGGCCTACACCGTGATCGTGGCCCAGCAGATCAACCTCTACGAAGGCCCGAACCTCGTCCTCAACGCGAATTACGGCGCGACGAGCGTGCCGGTGCCGAAGGGCGTCGGCCCGGTCTCCGGCCGGCTGCTGCTGACGCAATGACGACGGGCCCCCTTCACCGCCGACGGGATGGAGCCTCATGCTCGCGCTGATCCTCGATGATGCGGAACTCAACAACCTGCTCGTCGTCCAGGCGCTGAAGCCCGTGCCCGACTGCGAGCCGGTCGAGTTCACCTGCCCCGTCGCGGCGCTGGCGTTCCTGCGCGACAACGTCGAGCGCATCGGCATCGCCATCACCGACTACGACATGCCGGGGATGACCGGGCTCGAGTTCATTGCGGCCGCGCGCGGCGTGGAGGGCTTCGCCCACGTGCCGATCGTCATGGTGACGAGCATGGACCAGCGCACGATCCGCCGGCAGGCGCTCGATGCCGGCGCCACCGACTTCCTGGGCAAGCCGTTCGACCCCGCCGAGATCCGGGCGCGCGTCGGCAACCTGATGAAGATCAGCCACGCCCACCGCCAGGAGCAGGACCGCGCGGCGTGGCTGGCGCGCGAGGTCGCCGCCGCCGTCTCGGTGATCGAGGCGCGCGAGCGCGAGATCATCGACCTCCTGATGCGCGCGGCCGAGCACCGCGACACCGACACCGGCAACCACATCGCGCGGGTTTCGACCTATGTCGGCATCATCGCGAGGAACCTCGGCTTCGACGCCGAATATTGCCGCCTCCTGAGCCTCGCCTCGACGATGCACGACGTCGGCAAGATCGGCGTGCCCGACGCGATCCTGCTCAAGCAGGGCGCGCTCTCGGTCGACGAGCGCAGCGAGATGGAGAAGCACGCCGAGCGCGGCCGCCGCATCCTCGAAGGCAGCACCTCGAACGTGGTTCAGCTCGCCGCCGAGATCGCCGCGAGCCACCACGAGCGCTGGGACGGCACCGGGTATCCGGCGGGCCTGGCCGGCGAGGCGATCCCGCTGTCGGGCCGCATCGTCGCCGTGGCCGACGTGTTCGACGCCCTGGTCTCGGAGCGGCCGTACAAGGAGGCCTGGTCGCTCGAGAAGGCGCGGGCGCTCCTGTCCGACAACGCAGGCTCGCACTTCGACCCGGCCTGCGTCGCGGCGTTCCTGGCCGGCTGGGGCGAGGTCGAGCGGCAATGGCTGCGCGCAGCCGCGTGAGCCGTCGCGATCGGATGCGACGTTCGAAGGAAGGCCGGGGCACGATGCGTTGGAAGGCACTGGACCCGCGGCGGTCCCTCGCGGGCCGGGTCGCCTGGGCGGTCGTCGGCGCCGTCGCGGTGGCGCTCCTCGTCGCGACCACGCTCTCGGTCTGGCGCGAGGTCGACCGCTACGCCGCCGACAAGCGCGAGGCCCTGCGCACGGTCGCGCGCGTGCTCGCGCAGAGCGGCGCCGGCGCCATCGCGAGCGACGACGCGGATGCGGCCGACACCACCCTTCGGGCGATCGCGCGTAACCCCTCGCTGGTCTACGCCGCGCTGATTCGCCCGGACGGCAGCATCCTCGGCGAGCAGGGCATCGGGCTCAGGCTGTCGAACGACCTCGACCTCGACGCCGCCGAGCAGCCGTCGCTCCTCGCTCTGCTCCTCACCCGGACCCTCAAGGTCGGCGAGCCGGTGCTGGAGAACCAGCGCGAGATCGGCCGGGTCGTGGTGGTGGCCGAGACCGGCGACCTCGCCGACCGCCTCGGCGGCGTCGCGCTCAACGCGCTGCTCGCCGGCCTCGTCGCGGTGGCCGTCGGCCTCGCGGTCTCGCTCAGGCTCCAGCGCGCCGTGACGCGGCCGCTGACCGCGCTCGCCGGCACCATGGACGCGGTGCGCTCGCGCCACGACTACAGCCGACGGGCCGACGTCACCACCGACGACGAGGTCGGGGCCCTGGCCCAGACCTTCAACGACCTGCTCGGCGCGGTGAAGGTCCGCGACCGGCAGCTCGCCGCCTACAGCACCGGGCTGGAGGAGGAGGTCCGCGTGCGGACCCACGATCTCAGCGAGGCGCGGGAGCAGGCGGACGCCGCCAACGCCGCGAAATCCACCTTCCTCGCCACCATGAGCCACGAGATCCGCACGCCGATGAACGGCATGCTGGTGATGGCCGAGCTCCTGGCCGCCACCGACCTGCCGCCGCGCCAGCGCCGCTACGCCGAGGTGATCGCGCGCTCGGGACAATCGCTGCTGGCGATCATCAACGACATCCTCGACTTCGCGAAGGTGGAGGCCGGCAAGCTCGAATTAGAGCGCGCCGCGATCAGCCCGGCCGAGATCGCCGACTCGGTCGTCACGCTGTTCGGCGAGCGCGCCCGCACGGCCGGGCTCGACCTCGCGGCCGAGATCGGCGCGGACGTGCCCGCCGGCATGGTCGGCGACCCGGTGCGCCTCGGCCAGGTCGTCAGCAACTTCGTCTCCAACGCCCTCAAGTTCACGGAAGCGGGCCACGTCCTCGTCCGCATGAGGACCTGCGACGGCGGGCGGATGCTGGAGATCGCCGTCGTCGACACCGGCATCGGCATTCCGCAGGACAAGATCGCCGGGGTGTTCACCGCCTTCACCCAGGCCGACCAATCGACCACGCGCCGCTTCGGCGGCACCGGCCTCGGCCTCTCGATCGCGGAGCGCCTGATCGCGGCGATGGGCGGCGGCGTCGGCCTCGAGAGCCGCGTCGGCGAGGGCTCGACCTTCTGGGCGCGGATCCCGATCGAAGCGCCGGAGACGGCCGAGACGATCCGCCGGTCGGCCGAGGCGCCGAAGGGCGTCGTGCTCGCCGGCCTCGGCGGTGCGACATGCGTGGCGCTGGCGGCGGGCCTCGTCGAGGCGGACCTCGCCCCGCTTGCGGACACCGCGCCGGATCGCGCACCCTGGATCATGGATGCGGCCGAGCTGCTCGCGCGGGGGCGCCGCCCGGACGCGGCCCTGCGGGTGGTCGCGGTGGTGCCGATGGGCGATCCGGCCGGTCAGCAGGCGCTCCGCGCCGGGCTCGCCGACGAGGTCTTGCGCTGGCCCGTGGTGCAGGCAGAGTGGCGGCCGGTGCTGGCAGCGCTCGCCGCCGACCGCCCGTTCGCCGCGAACGCGCCGCGTTCCACTACCTCCGCCGACGCCCTGCCGCGCTTCCCTCAGGCCCGCGTGCTCGTCGCCGACGACAGCGCCGTGAACCTGGAGGTCGCGATCGAGGCGCTGGCGCGCTGCGGCGTGACGGACGTGATCACCGTCGGGGACGGCGCGCAGGCGATGGCCGCGAGCGCGGCCGCCCATTTCGATCTGGTCCTGATGGACGGCAGCATGCCGGTTCTCGACGGGTTCGAAGCGACGCGCGCGATCCGCCGCCGCGAGGCCGAGACCGGCGCCGCCCGCCTGCCGATCGTCGCGATGACCGCGCACGTGATCGGCGACGGAGCGCTCGCGTGGCAGGACGCCGACATGGACGGGACGCTGGCAAAACCCTTCACCCTGGCCCAGCTCGCGCAGGTGCTCGGCCGCTTCGTCGTGGCCGACGCGCCCGGTGCGGACACGCTTGCGTCCCGGGTGGACGCCTTCGACGAAGCAGGCTCGGACCAGCCTTCCGCCCCCGGGCTCCTCGACAGCGAAACCCTCGAAGGCCTCGCCGAGATGGGCGACGGCGCCTTCCTGGCGCGCGTGCTCGGCCTCTACACCGGGCAGGCGCCGGCGGCGCTGACCGCGCTGGAAGCCGCGATCCCCGGAGGCGAAGCCGGCACCGTCGCCAGCGCCGCCCACGGCCTGAAGTCGATGAGCGCGAACATCGGCGCGACGCGGCTGGTCGGGTTGCTCGCCGCGGTCGAGGGCGGGGCTCGGAGTTCGGGCACCATCCCCGATGCGGGGCAGATGGCGGAGATCCGTGCGGCGTTCGCGGAGACTTTGTGCGCGCTCGCCGCTTACGGGGCGCGCAGGGATCTCGCTGCGTAGGCGAGCGCCTTCAGCCGAACTGCTCGCGCAGGATGCGCTCGTCGAGGCTGTGGCCGGGGTCGTGCAGCAGCACGAGATCGGTCTCCCGGTCGAGCCAGGTGTCGACCATCGACACCCGGCGGAACTCGGTGTGGTCGGCCACCGCCGCGACGGGCCTATGCTCGGCGTCGAGCACCTCGATCCGGATGTGGGCGTGGTCCGGCAGCAGCGCGCCGCGCCAGCGCCGGGGCCGGAACGCCGAGATCGGCGTCAGCGCCAGGAGCTTGGCATTGAGCGGCAGGATCGGGCCCCCGACCGACAGGTTGTAGGCGGTGGAGCCGGCCGCGGTGGCGGCGAGCACCCCGTCGGCGATCAGCTCGGGCAGCCGCACCTGCCCGTCGACCGAGATCTTGAGCTTGGCGGTCTGGTGGGTCTGGCGCAGCAGGTAGACCTCGTTGATCGAGCGCGCGCGGTGGCTGCGCCCCTCGGTGTCGTGCGCCTCCATCAGCAGCGGGTGGACGACGCTGCGATGCGCGGCCTCCAGGCGCTCCAGGAGGGTATCCTCGCGGAACTCGTTCATCAGGAAGCCGACGGTGCCGCGGTTCATGCCGTAGATCGGCTTCTTCGCGTCCATGAAGCGGTGGAGCACCTGCAGCATCAGGCCGTCGCCGCCGAGGGCGACCACCACGTCGGCCTCCTCGGGCGCGACGTGGTCGTAGCGCCGCATCAGGGCGGCGGCCGCCTCGCGGGCGTCGGGCGTCGGGCTCGCGACGAAGGCGACCTTGTGGAAGCGCGGCATGCGTGACCCGGACCCACCTGAGTTGACGCGGAGCCGGAGCGGGGCTCAATCGTGCGCGTGCACCATGCTTCGTGCGTGCGCCCAGTCGTTCAGAGAGCCATAGCATGGAGCGTCCGCTCCTCGTCTATACCACGTTCCCCGATGCCGAGACGGCGCTCGCCGTCGGCGAGACGCTGGTGCGGGACAAGCTCGCCGCCTGCGTCAACGTGCTGCCCGGGATGCGCTCGGTCTACGCCTGGAAGGGCGCGATCGAGCACGGCAGCGAGGTCGTCGCGATCGTGAAGACGCGCACGGGCCTGTCGGACACCCTCGCCGCGGCCCTGAAGGCGCGCCATCCCTACGAGACGCCGATCGTCCTGCACCTCGCGGTCGCCGAGGCGGATGCGGAGACGGCGGCGTGGATCCTCTCGGAGACTCAGGCGCCGCCGGTCGGATAGCTGCGGCCCTTCCAGACGGCGGCGCCGGCGCGCTTGCGGCGCAGCAGCACGTTCCACTGGATCGCCAGCGCGACCACGACCGCCGCGGGGTGGAGCGGGATGGTCGCGGCCGGCTCGTCGGTCACCAGGGTGATCGCCGTGCGGGTCGCCAGCGAGACGGCGAGCGCCGCGAACGCCAGGAACCAGGTCGCAGCGTCGAGGCCGCCGAGGAGGCCGGCCAGCACCAGCACGGGCGGGAGGACGTGGCCGAGGCCGAGCAGGGCGGTCCAGACCGGCAGCGCCACCGGCGTCGCCATGCCCTCGTGGGCGTTCTTCGAGAACCCGGCCCAGCACTGCGAGAATCCCGCATACATCCGGCAATCGGCGAGCGCGTGCCCGGCGACGAGGTCGGTGCGGTGTCCGGCCGCGCGCAGCAGCCGGGGCAGCTTCACCCCGTCGTGCAGGAAGCGGCGGATGGCGCCGTGGCCGCCGATCGCCGCGTAGGCGTCGCGCCCGATCAGGAGGAGCTGCCCGCAGGCCGTGCCCAAAGCCGGGCGCATCGAGGCGCGCATCATCGCCACCGGCAGGTAGCCGACGAGCAGGAAGTTGATCATCGGCACGGTGAGCTTCTCGCCAAGCGTACCCATCACCTGCCGCGGCACCGCGCTGACGAGGCCCGATCCGGTGCGGCGGGCATGGGCGACGAGGCCGGCCGCCGCGAACGGCTTGAGCCGCACGTCGGCGTCGACGAAGAGCAGATGCGCGCCACGTGCCTCGCCGGCGAGGTGGGCGCAGGCGTGGTTCTTGCCGGTCCAGTCCTCCGGCAGCGGCGGCACAGGCACGAGGCGCAGGCGCGGCTCGCCGGCGGCGATGCTCGCGACGATCTCGGCGGTGGCGTCGGTCGAGTGGTCGTCGCCGACCAGCACCTCGACGGCGACGCCGACGCCGGCGAGCGCCGCCCGAACGGTCGCCGCGATATGGGCGGCCTCGTTGCGCGCCGGGATGAGGATCGAGACGAGGCCCGCCTCCGGCCCGTCCGGCTCGGGCGTGCGCAGCAGCGTCAGGTTCATCGCGGCGAGGACGGCCGGCAGGAGCGCGGCCGCGAGCGCCAGGATCGCGAGGGCGGGCAGCACGAGGTCGACCATCAGCGCTGCGCTTCCTCGGCCCGGGTCTCCCGCCCGGCCGCGGCCCGGTGGCCGGCCTCGAAGCGCCGCCCGCGCAGGGCCGCCGCCATCCGCCGCCAGCCGTCGTACAGGCCGCCGACGCCCTGGCGCCCCGCGGCGAGGTCGTGGAACCGCGCCGGATCGCGGGCGATCACGTCGGCGCTCAGGCGATCGAGGACGGCGGTGAGGTCGGCCTCCAGCCGCGCGAGGCGCTCGCCGCGGGGCAAATCGCCCAAGGTCCGCCCGGACACGGGTTGGCCGAAGGCCGCGCAGGCCTCGGCGCCGCTCTCGTCCCAGAACGCGTATTCGAGCGCCAGCGGCACGAACTGCGCGTCCGGCGCGATCTCGGCGAGCCGGGCGACGCCGGCGCGCAGGGCAAGCGGCCGGCTGCGCACGTCGGCGAAGCGCCCCTGGGCGGTGATCCAGAGCACGCTCGCGGGCCGGGCCAGGATCTCGCGCGAGGCCGCCATGAACTGCGCCGCGCCGCGCGGCGTGTCGAGGTCGACGCCGAACGCGCCCATCCGGCGGAAGACACCGTAGCGTTCCAGCATCCGCGCGTCGAACGGCGCGTAGCTCGACCGCTCGGGAAACAGGCGCCCGGCGAGCAGGATGATCACCGCCGCATCCCACCAGGCCGGATGGTTGCAGTAGACCACCACCGGCCCCGGGCCGAGCTCCGGCGCCGCCCCCCAGCGCGCGAGGCGCAGGGCGTTCATCCGCCGCCGGAGGAAGCGATCGAAGTAGGCGACCATGAACCGCCACACCACCGGCGAGGCCGGCGGCGGCGCCCGGAACCGGCGGCTGCGATCGGGCGCATCGGCCATGGGTTCAATCCCGGACCGGACCGGGCGGCAGGATGCCGGGTGCCGCTTCGCCGGTCACGCGGATTCGCGCAGCTGCCCGCGGGCGTCGGCGTCGTGCGCGTCGGCGGCGATCCAGCCCGACATCATCACCATCGGCATGCCCGGCCCGGGATGGGCGGCGCCGCCGGCGAGGTAGAGGTTGCGCACCTGCCGCGAGCGGTTGCCCGGCTTGAACGCGCCCATGACCTTGCCGTGGGAGGCCAGCCCGTAGATCGCGCCGTTGAGCACGTGGTAGCGCTCGTGGATGTCCTGCGGCGTGAGGTGGCGCTCGACGACGATGCGCTCCTCGAGGTCGGGCATGCCGGCCGTGCGCTTGAGCTTGTCGAGGATCACCTGCCGGTAGGCCGGGAACATCGTCTTCCAGTCGTGGTGCGGGCGCAGGTACGGCGTGTGGACCAAGACGTAGAGCGCCTCGCCGCCCTCGGGCGCCACCGACGGATCGGTGGAGGAGGGCGCCGCGAGGTAGGCGGTCGGGTCCGGGGCCGGCTCGCCCTTGCGGTAGATCCAGTCGAACTCCTCCTCGGGGTCCTTGGAGAAGACGAAGTCGTGGTGGTTCAGGTGCTCGTAGCGCTTGTTCAGGCCGAGGTAGAGCACCACGCCGGAGCAGGCCGGCTCGGGGTTCTTCTTCGCGTAGGCCTTGCCGGCGTCGCCGCCGACCAGTTCCTTATAGGTCCGCACCGAATCCATGTTCGAGATCACCGCGTCGTAGGCGGTGGTGCCGGACTTGGTCCGCACGCCCTTCACCGCGCCGGCCGAGACGTCGAGGCCCAACACCTCCTCGCCCGGCTTCAGCGTCGCGCCGAGCTCGGTCGCGAGCTTGGCCAGCGCCTCGGCGACGGCCCGTGTGCCGCCCATCGGGTACCAGACCCCCTCCGCCGTCTGCATGTGCGCGATGGCGCAGAGCACCGCCGGCGCGCCGTAGGGCGAGGAGCCGACATACTGCACGAAGTGGTCGAGCATCTGCGCCAGGCGAGCATCCTTC
Source organism: Methylobacterium sp. E-041 (assembly GCF_022829665.1). Taxonomy (NCBI): domain Bacteria; kingdom Pseudomonadati; phylum Pseudomonadota; class Alphaproteobacteria; order Hyphomicrobiales; family Methylobacteriaceae; genus Methylobacterium; species Methylobacterium sp. E-041. The sequence continues at coordinate 45,614 of NZ_JAKSYQ010000186.1, forward strand.
ACCTTGCCGCGGATCGTGCTCGCCACCGAGGCGTGCATCCGCAGCGCGAGCACGTCGCGCAGGGTCCCGGGGTTGAGGTTCGCGCGGACGTTGATCGTGTCGAACAGGTCCTCCACCGGCTTCCAGAAGAAGAATTTTTCCGAGATCTGGTGCAGGTTCTCGGAAACCTCCAAGAACTTCCTGTAGCCCTCGCCGCTCCCGGCGCCCGGCGCGAAGCGATCCATGTCGGCGGCCATGCGGGCGACGTCCTGCATCAGGTCGATGCGGGTGCCGTCGTCGAAGAAGCAGCGCCACTGCGGATCGAGCCGGCGCAGGTCGAGATAGTCGTGCAGGTTGCGGCCCGCCTCGGCGAAGATGCGCTCCAGCACGCGCGGCACGGTGAGGATCGTCGGCCCCATGTCGAACCGGAAGCCGCCCTCGTGCAGCACCGCGGCCTTTCCGCCGAGCCAGTCGTTCTTGTCGTAGACCGTGACCCGGTGTCCGCGCGCCGCGCTCACGCAGGCGGCGGCCAAGCCGCCGAGCCCGCTGCCGACGACGGCGACCGTGGAATCCTGGCTCATGGCGTTCGATACTCCCGGCACGCCCGCGACGACGGCGTCCCCTCGATTGAAGCTAGGCAGAACCGATCGGCGGTCAACGCGCCACCGGGTCGCGCCGGGTCGACCATCGTCATGCCGTCCGCCGCGAAACGAGCATCAAGGCGGCCCCGAGCCCGGCCAGCCCGATCGCCGACAGCACGCCCCAGGCAGCCAAAGCCGCGGCGGCGCCGTCGCCGAGGGCGCCCTGGTAGGCCTCGATCGCCCAGGCGTTCGGCGTGAACCAGCCCGCCTGCTGCAGCCAGGGCGGCATCAGGAAGCGCGGCACCATGCTGCCGCCGACCGCCGAGAGCAGCAGCACGCCGAAGGTCGAGGCGAGGTGCGCCTGCTGGCGGGTCGCGGCGGCGGCGCAGGCGGCGAGCGCGAGCCCGGCCGCCATCGCCGAGACCAGCGCGCAGGTGACGAGGAAGGCCGGCCAGTGCGGGCCGATCTCGACGCCGTAGAGCAGGGCCGCGGCCGCGAAGATCAGCCCGGCCTGGGCGACGCCCTGCACGGTGAGGAAGGCGAACTTGCCCAGCACGATGACGCCCAGGCCGCCGGGCCCCGCCATCAGCCGGTCGGCGAGGCCGGTGGCGCGCTCCTCGGTGAGCGACATCGCCCCCTGCATCGCGGCGAACAGCAGGAACACCGCGGTGATCGCACCGGCATAGTAGCGCACGCGCTCGTTGGCGGCGCCTTCCGCGGTGCTGCGCCGCTCGACCAGCGAGGCGAAGCTGAACGGCTCCTTCTTCGCGCGCTGCTCGGCGAAGGCCTCGTCGAGGAAGGCGCGCTCGTCGGCGCCGATCTTGCCGCTGCGCTCGACATCGGCGACGACCCGCGACAGCACCACGTCGGGCAGCGCCTCGTTCAGCACCCGCTGGAGCTGGCCGAGGGCGATCGGGGTGGCGAGCGCCTTGGCCGGGCTCTCGACCAGCACCACCGGCTGCTCGGACGCCGCACCGGCCACCGGTGCTGCGAGGTCGCTGCGGATCACCAGCGCCACGTCGACGTCGCCGCGGCGCACCGTGGCGACGATTCCGGCCAAGTCGCGCTCGGGCAGGCGGGTGACGCGGAGCGACGGGTCGGCCTCCAGGGCCTTCATCAGGCGCTCGGTGGTGGCGGTGCCGGCGAGGTCGGCGAGCCCGAGATGGATGCGGATGCGGTCGCCGATCGCGCCCGAGAAGATCGCGGCGAAGATCACGAAGATGACGGTCGGCAGCACGAAGGCCATCGTCAGGGCGGCGCGGTCGCGGATCAGGCTGATCCACATCACGCGGAAGGCGGCGCCGATCATCGCGCGGCCTCGGCCAGGCGCAGGCCCGCGGGGCCGCCGTCGAGGGCGTCGAGGTAGAGCGCCTCGAGGCCGGGCGCGCGCACGCGGACCTCGTAGGCCGGCACCGCCTGCGCCCGCAGCGCGTCGAGCAGGTCCGCGCCGTCGAGCGGGCGGGCGAGGCCGGGGGCGGCGCGCCAGACCAGGGGGGTGTGCGAGGGCGCGAACCCGGCGCGGCGCAGGGCCTCGTCGGCGGCGGGGCCGGCCGGCAGGCTGAGGGCGACCTCGCGCTCGGGAATGCCGGCACGAAGCTCGGCCAGCATGTCCGCGAGCGTACCTTCGCGGACGATGCGGCCACCGGCCATGAAGGCGGCACGGTCGGCGAGGCGCTCGGCTTCGGCGAAGTCGTGGGTGGCGATCAGGATGGCGGTGCCCTCTTCGCGCAGGCGCCCGAGCACGGCGTGGATCGCGGCGCGGGCGACGAGATCCACCCCTTGCGTCGGCTCGTCGAGCAGCACCAGGGCCGGCCGGCACATCAGGCTCGCCGCGATGTTGACCCGCCGCTGGTAGCCGCCCGAGAGCAGCCCGACCGGGCGCCCGGCCGCCTCGGCGATGTCGGTGAGCGCCATGGCCTCCGCCACGGCCATGGCGCGCTCACGCCGCCCGATGCCGGCGAGCTGCGCGAACACGCCGAGATTCTCGGCGACGGTGAGGCGCGGGTAGAGCGCGATCTCCTGCGGCACCCAGCCGATCGCCCGCCGCGCTGCGCGCACCCGGAACGGATCCTGGCCGCCGACCCGCACCGTTCCGGCCTGCGGCGCGAGGCGCCCCGCGATCAGGCGCATCAGCGAGGTCTTGCCGGCGCCGTTCGGCCCGAGCAGCGCCAGGATCTCGCCCGCGCCGAGGACGAGATCGACCGCGTCTAGCACGCGTCGATCGCGATAGGCGAGGGCGGCGCCCGCGACGCGGACGAGAGGCTCCGTCACGCGGCGCCTCAGCGTCGGGGCAGGGCGCGGGCGAGGCCGACCCGCAGCGCGGTCCCGGGTTCGCGCAGGTCGAAGGCGGCCTGCGCGAAGGTCGGGCGGGCCTTGAGACCGACGCCCCCGGAGAAGCCGTAGGGCTCGATCGGCAGGCCGAGGCCGGTCCGGTCGAGCTTGCGGTTGCCGTTGACGTCCTCGAACGCCGCGACGGCGTAGCGGCCGGCCGGAACGTCGCGGAACACGACGTTCACCGTCCCGCCGCGCGCGGTCAGCTCCTGCCCGAGGCTGCAGGCCTCCTCGGACAGGCCGCCCTGGCACAGGGCGACGGACACGGAGGTGCCGGGGTCGGCCCCATCCACCACCACCTCGACGGTGGCCGCCGCCGCCGGCAGGGCGACGACGACGGCCACCGCGGCGAGCGCGAGGCGCCTCGGGGCGCGGCCGGAATGCGGAATGGGAGTCGGCGTACGGAGCGTGCGGGGCCCAGCGACGCTCACGAGGTCTCGCCGCCGGTGGCGAGCGCCGCGGTCTCGGGCACGCCGGAGGTCTCGGCGACGCGGGCGCCGGCCAGCTCCTCGATGAGCAGGCGGGCGGAGATGCGCGCGCCCTCGTAGATCACCGGCAGGCCCGAACCCGGATGCGTGCCGCCGCCGACGAGGTAGAGCCCCGGCCCGAAGCGGTTGTGCGGGCGGAAGTACAGCATCTGCATCAGGTCGTGGGCGAGGTTGAAGGTGGCGCCCTCGTAGACCGCGAACTCGTCCCGCCACTCGACCGGGTCGACGATCCGCTCGAAGCGGATGCGGCTCTCGATGTCGTCGAGACCGAGGAGCTTCAGGCGTTCCAGCACCAGGGCCCGATAGGTCGCACGGGTGGCGGGCCAGTCGATCCCCGCCTTCAGGTTCGGCACCGGCACGAGGACGTAGAGGGCGGTATGGCCGGGGGGCGCCATGCCGCCGTCGGTGTAGCCGGCATGCTGCACGTAGACCGAGGGCTGCATCGGCAGGATGCCGTCGGTGATCTCGCGGATGTTGCGCGCGTAGTCCTCGGCCAGGAGGATGGTGTGGTGCCCAAGGGTCTCGGGCATCTTACCCTCGATGCCGAGGTACATCATGAAGGTCGAGCACGAGAGGCGCGCCTTCTCGATCTTCCGGTCGCGCCAGCGCGGGCGGTGCACTTCGGGGACGAGATCCTGGATCACCTGCGCGAAGTCGCCGTTGATCACCACCGCGTCCGCGGCGATCCGCTCTCCGTCCACGATCACGCCGTCGGCGCGCTTGCCGTCGAAGGTGACGCGCTCGACCGAGGTCCCGAGCCGGATGTCGACGCCCATGCGTCGGCAGAGGCCGGCCATCGCCTCCGAGATCGCGCCGCACCCGCCGACCGGGTGGTAGACCCCGTGCTCGTATTCGAGGAACGACAGGATCGTGAACAGGCTCGGGCAGCGGAACGGCGACATGCCGAGGTACTTGGTCTGGAACGCGAAGGCGAGGCGGACCCGCGGATCCTTGAAGTAGCGCTGCAGGTCGCGGTCGACGCTGCGGCCGGGATGCAGGTGGGGCAGCGCCCGCAGCATCCCCGGGCTCGCCATGCTGCGGAGGGTGTGGAACGCCTGCTCCAGCACCGGCTTGAAGAACTTCAGCTTGACCCGGTTGTCGGCGAAGAACTGCTTGACGTTCTTGGCGTCGTCGGGCGCGATGCGGGCGATCTCGGCTTCGAGGCGGTCCATGTCGCCGGTGGCGCGGATCTCGCCGCCGGCCTCGAACACGAGGTGGTACTGCGGATCGAGCCGCTCGAGCTTGACGTGATCCTCCAGCCGCTCGCCGCAACTGTCGAAGATGTCGGCCAGGATCTGTGGATAGAGGAAGAAGGTCGGGCCGATGTCGAACTTGTAGCCGCCGGGGGCCTCGACCGTCTTGGTGCGGCCGCCGACCTGCTGGTCCTTCTCGATCAGCGTGACCTGAAGGCCGGCGCGCGCCAGCAGCAGGGCCGTGGCGAGGCCGCCCGGCCCGGCACCGACGACGACGACCCGGCGCCCGGACAATGTCCGCAGGCCCTCCCGTGACTGAAGCAACGCGCCCGACTCCCAGACCAGAACCACCCGGCGGACGACCGGCTCCCGCCCGGTCCACCTGCTGTCAAGCTAGCTCGCCGCGGGGTCAAGGCAATGGGTGCGCATTGTCGCGCGCATCGCGCCCCCCGCCGGAGAGGCGATGCAGGGCGATCGCGCCGGCGGTGGCGACGTTGAGCGAGTCGAAGCCCGCCGCCATCGCGATGCGCAGGCCGCGCATCCGCGCCAGCACGTCGGCCGGCAACCCGGGGCCTTCCGTGCCGAGCAGCAGCAGCGTGCGGGCCGGCGCCGTCAGGTCGGCGACGTCCTCTCGCCCGGACGGGCTGAGCGCCAGCGGCTCGAGGGCGAGGGCGCGGGCGGTCGCGAGCCAGTCGGCGCCGGGATCCAAGCGCGCGAAGGGCACGGTCAGGGCGGCGCCGGCCGAGACGCGGATCGCCTTGCGGTAGAGCGGATCGCAGGTGCCGGCGTCGAGCAGCACCGCATCGGCACCGAAGGCCGCGGCGTTGCGGAACAGGCCGCCGACGTTGTCGTGGTTGGTCAAGCCGGCCAGGCCGACGACCAGCGCCGGGGCGGGCGCCGGCGGGACGACCGCGTCCGCACGCACGCCGTCGCCGCGAATGCCGACGGCGAGCACGCCGCGATGGATCGGGAACCCGGCCACCGCGCTCATCACCGCGCGGTCGGCGACGAAGACTGGCGGCGTGCCGGGGCCGGCCTCGATCGCGGCCGCGAGGCCGGCGACGCGCTCGGGCAGCAACAGGATCGATTCGGTGCGGAAGCGGGCCTGCGGCGACAGCATCAGCCGCAGCGTGACCTCGCCTTCGACGATGAAGCGACCGGCCCGCCCGACGAGGTCGCGCTCGCGCATCGCCGCATAGGGGGCGAGGCGCGGATCGGCCGGATCGGTGATCGGGATCGGCTGCACGGACCGCGCGTCGGCGGACATGCGGTCGGCGGCCCTAGGGTCCGGCTCCGCTCACGCCGGCGGACGGCCGCCCATGCGGATCGCCAGCGGGTCGGCCTCGGCCTTGGTCGGCACCTTCACCAGGGCCTCGCCGTCGAGCACGACCTCGCCGGCCACCGAGCAGGTGCACTTGAGGCGCGCGCGGCGCCGCTCGGGCACGAGCTCGGCTACCTCGACGGTCACGTCGACGGTGTCGCCGATGCGCACGGGCGCGCGGAAGTTCAGGGTCTGGCTGATGTAGACCGCGCCGGGGCCGGGGAGGCGGGTGCCGAGCACCGCTGAGATCAGCCCGGCGGTGTAGAGGCCGTGGGCGATGCGGGTGCCGAAGGGCGTGCGCGCCGCGAAGTGCTCGGACAGGTGGATCGGGTTGCGGTCGCCGGTGATCTCGGCGAAGCCGATCACGTCGGAGGAGGCGATCGTCTTCGACAGGGTCTCCGAGAGCCCGACTTCGAGGTCCTCGAAGTAGAGAACGCGCAATTCGGGCAACATCTGAGACTCCTCGTTCCGGCCGCACGGATTCGGTCCGGCCGCGGCCCCGCCTCGCACAGGTCGGGCGCCGAATCCAGCCGGGCGAAACGCCGAGGCCGGGTCGACAGCCCGCGCGCGGTGGGCGAAGAGGCGGCCCGGCCCGTCAACGGACACCGTCGCCCGCGTGGACTCCACCGCCTCCCCCCCGCTCCGCCCCGTCGTCGCGCGCGTCGCGGGGCTGAACCTCGGCTACTTCGGCATCGAGATCGCGGTCGCCCTGGCGATCGGCTCGGTGGCGTTGATCGCCGACAGCCTCGACTTCCTCGAGGACGCGGCGATCAACCTGCTGATCTTCGCCGGCCTCGGCTGGAGCGCGGTCAACCGCGCCCGCCTCGGCACGCTGATGGCCGGCATCCTGATGGTGCCGGCCCTCGCGACCGCCTACGCGGCCTACGAGAAGGTCTCGGACCTGAGCGCGCCGGCGCCGCTTCCTCTGACGCTCACCGGCCTCGGCGCGCTCGCCGTCAACCTGACCTGCGCCCTGATGCTGTCGCGCCATCGCGACGGCGCCGGCAGCCTGACGCGGGCGGCCTGGCTGTCGGCCCGCAACGACGCCTACGCCAACCTGGCGATCATCGCGGCCGGGCTCGCCACCGCGCTGCAGCCCTCGCCCTGGCCCGACCTGATCGCCGCGGCCGGGATCGCCATCCTCAACGCGGACTCGGCCAGCGACATCCTTCGCGCGGCCTCCGCCGAGCGCCGCGCCGCCCAGGAAGCAGGACCGCCCCCGTGAGGATCTTCCCGATCTCCGACCTCCATCTCGAGCGCCGCCGCCTCGATCTCATCGCCGCACCGAGCGGGGCGTTCGACGTGATGGTCTGCGCCGGCGATCTGTACGAGGGCCACCCCGAGCGCGGGCTCGCCGCCGTGCTGGCGCTGGCCGGCGGCCGACCGGTGGTGCTCGTGCCGGGCAACCACGAGCACTATGCGCCGACCGGCGACGCGCGAACCGCCCCCAAGCTCCTCGCCGCACTGACAGGGGAGGTCGAGCGCCTGAATGGCGCCGGTGCCCGGATCCACCTGCTGCAGCACGGCGCCACGTGCGTCCTCGATGGGGTCCGCTTCGTCGGCGCGACCCTGTGGAGCGACTGGTCCCTGGCCGGGCGCTGGCTCGCGGCGGACGCGCCCGACCGGCCGGCCGACCCGGTGAGCTACGCGGCCGAGCGGATGACCGACCCGATCACCGGTTCGCGAGAGTACCGCGGCTCGATCCGCAAGGCCGACGGCACCGCCTGGCTTCCCGCCGACGCGATGGCGGCCCACGCCTCCGAGCGCCGCCGGCTGCTGGCGGCCCTGGCGCAGCCGTTCGACGGGCCGACGGTGGCGGTGACGCACCATCCCCCGAGCCCGCGTGCGGCCGACGCCTTCCGCGATGCGCCGGGGGTGCCGTGGTGGGTGCCGGCCTTCTACGCGACCACGGTGCTCGACGACCTCGAAGACGCCGCGCGGCCCGTCCTGTGGGTGTCCGGCCATTTTCATGCCGGGCACGACATGGCGATCGGGCGCTGCCGATGGGTGGCGAACCCGGTCGAGGGCGCGACCTACGCGGCCGACCGCGTCGTCGCCGTGGCGTGAAGCTCGGCCCGGTCGACGCAAGGCGACGCCGCCGCGCCGCCCGGCGCGAAACCTCCTGCACGGCTCGTGCGTAGGGCTGCCACGTCCTTCCCGCGGGAGAGCCCTTGCCGTGAACACCTTCCTCGCCGTCGTCCTCGTCTGCGCCAACGCGATCGCGCAGGAAGCCTGCACCGACGACAAGGCCCTGGAGGTGCGCAAGGTCCGCGTCGCGAACGAGCTCGGCTGCACCAACGGCTGGCAGGAGATCATCGCCCGCACGGACCTGCGCGACGAGATCGGCAAGACCTCCTACCTCAAGACCGAGTGCCGCCGGGTGAAGAGCCCGCAGTGACCGCGGGGCGCCTCAGCATCCGGCCTTGAAGGCGATGGGGCCGGTGGCGAAGCGGATCTCGCCGCGCCCGTTCCGGATCTCGCCCCCGGCGTAATGGAGCGCGTCGTCGCGGTTGCGGAACAGGCCGCCGGCGATCCCGTGGCTCTCCAGCGCGACCCAGCAGCCGCCGGCATCCTGCCCGATGGTGAAGCTGAGAGCGGGCGCGTCCGGGATGGCGGGCGGGCGGCCGGCGACGGCGGCGAGGGCGGATCGAAGGTTCGGCATGGTCTCACGCGGGGCTGGCGCGGCCCCTTGCCGGAACCGCACCGCCAAGATCGAGCCGCCCACGTAAGGAATCGAGCGTCTCCGCCGCGCGATGCCATGAGCGTGTCGTGAGGATCGGCCTACTTCTCGTACTTGACGTAGGCGAAGCGTGCGTCCGTCGGCGTCCCTTCCAGGCCCTGGCCCTCGAGGCCCGGCTGCCAGGAGACGACCTCCTCGATCTTGCGCGCCAGCGCGAAGTCCTTGTCGGTGATGCCCTTGGCGGCATGGTTCATCAGCCGCACCTCGACCCAGGCGTAGGAAGCGGTCAGGTCGGGGTGGTGCCACGCGGCCTCGGCGAGGTGGCCGATGGTGTTGATCACCATCAGCGTGCTCTTCCAGCTCGCGGTCTTGTAGGTGCGGCGAATCCACCCGTCCTCGTAGCGCCAGGCCGGGATCTCGGCGGCGATCCGAGCGGCGATGGTCTCGTCGTCCAGGGCGCCTTCGCGTGGCTCGGCCATGATCTCTCTTCCGATGTCGGTTGTCCCCTTCGAGCCTGCCCCGGCCACCGCTCCCGCGCAAGGCGGTTGTGGACGGGCCGCGTGCTGCGCCCTATGACCTTTCGGCAACGGCACCCTCGGCGTCGGAGCCTCACCGCTCCGGCCGGGGCGGCCCCAAGGCCGAACCGGCCGGCAAGACCTCCAGGGAGAAGGCGCCATGCTGTCACGGCGCGGATTGCTCGCCGCCGCGCTCGCCGGCCTGCCGGTGCTGTCGCATCCGGCGCTGGCGGCCCCGAGCGTGCGCCTCGGCAGCCTGCCGTTCGGCACGGTCGCGTGGGAAGCCGCGGTGATCAAGGCGCGCGGGCTCGACGCCGCCAACGGCTTCACCCTCGACCTCGTCAAGCTCGCCGGCAACGACGCGGCACGGATCGCGTTCATGGGCGGCCAGGTCGACGTGATCGTCGGGGACCTGCTCTGGGCGGCCCGCCTCGGCAACGAGGGCCGGGCGATGCGCTACGTGCCGGCCTCGACCTCCGAGGGCGCCGTGATGGTGCCCGCCGCGAGCCCGGTGAAGACCCTCAAGGATCTCGAAGGCAAGCGCCTCGGCGTCGGCGGCGGGCCGCTCGACAAGAACTGGCTGCTGCTCAAGGCCCAGGCGCAGGACGCGGCCGGCTTCGACATCGAGGCCAAGACCGAGATCGCCTACGGCGCACCGCCCCTGATCGCTTTGAAGCTCGAGCAGGGGTCGCTCGATGCCGCGCTCACCTACTGGACCTACTGCGCACGCCTCGAGGCCAAGGGCTTCCGCCGGCTGATCGGCGCCGACGACATGATGCGCGCGCTCGGCGCGAAGGGCGCGTTCGCGCTGATCGGATACCTGTTCGAGGCGCAGACCGTCGCCGAGAAGCCCGAGGCGATGGCCGGGTTCGTGCGCGCGGTGCGCGCGGCCAAGGACATGCTCGCGGCCGACCCCTCCGCCTGGGAGATTGTGCGCCCGCTGATGGCCGCCGACGACGACGCCATCTTCGAGGCCCTGAAGCGGGAATACCTCGCCGGCATCCCGCGCCGCCCGCTGGCCGAGGAGCGCAGCGACGGCGAGCGGCTGTTCTCGGTGATGTCGAGGCTCGGGGGCGAACGCCTCGTCGGCACCGGCACCGGCCTGCCGCCGGGCCTGTACTACGACGGGAAGACCGGTTGATCCGCGCAAGCGCCTCGAACCGCCGCGCCATCCTCACCCGTCTCGGCTCGATGCTGGTGCTGCTCGCCGCGTGGCAGGCTGCGGCACAAGCCGCGGGCTCGCGGATGCTGCCGACGCCGCTCACCGTGGCGGCCTTCATCGGCCGGGAATCGGCGCGCGGCGACCTGTGGACCAATGTCGGGATCACGCTGGCGCGGGTCGGCGTCTCGTTCGTGCTCGCGATGGTGCTCGGCGTGCTGCTCGGCGTCGCGCTCGGCCGCTCGAAGCGCCTGAACACCCTGCTCGACACGCCGCTGCTGGCGATGCTGAACACGCCCGCCCTGGTGATCACGGTGCTGGCCTACGTCTGGGTCGGCTTGAACGAGTCGGCCGCGATCCTGGCCGTGGTGCTGAACAAGCTGCCCAACGTCGCGGTCATCCTGCGGGAGGGCGCGCGCGACCTCGACCCGGGCCTTGAGGAGATGGCGCGGACCTACCGGTTCGACCGGCGCTCCTGGGTCGCCCACGTGCTGGTGCCCCAGCTGCAGCCCTACGTGGTGGCCGCGGCGCGCTCCGGCCTGTCGCTGGCCTGGAAGATCGTGCTGGTGATCGAGCTGCTCGGCCGCCCCAACGGCGTCGGCTTCGCGATCAACTACTACTTCGTCCAGAGCACCGACGTCGCCGCGATCCTCGGCTACAGCATCGTGTTCATGAGCGTGATGATCGCCATCGACATCCTCCTCCTGCAGCGGCTCGAAGCGCATGTCCGCCGCTGGCGATAAGATGTCCGCCGCCGTCGACGAGATGTCGGGTTCCGACGCGGTCCTCACGGTCGAGATCGCGCGAAAGGTCTACCATCCGGCCTCGGCCGAGCCGGTGGAGGCGGTGCGCGACCTCGCCTTCGCGATCCGGCCGGGCGAGATCGCCTGCCTGATCGGGCCCTCGGGGGCCGGCAAGACCACGACGCTGCGGATCCTGCTCGGGCTCGACGCCGATTACGACGGCTCCATCGTGCCGGATCCGCGCGCCTCGGAGACCGGGCCGGGCATGGTCTTCCAGGAGCCGCGCCTGCTGCCGTGGCGGACGGTGGAGCAGAACGTGCGCCTCGCGATGCCGCGGCCGCAGCGCGGGCGCGACCTCGACGGGCTGTTCGCCCATCTCGGGCTCGCCCCCTGGCGCGGCCGCTATCCGGGCGCGCTGTCGTTGGGGATGCAGCGCCGCGTGGCGCTGGCCCGCGCGCTCGCCAACGACCCGCGGCTCCTGGTGCTCGACGAGCCGTTCGTGTCGCTGGACGACGCGGCCGCCGCCTCGCTCCGCGGCCTCGTGGTCGACACCGTCGACCGGCTCGGCATGAGCGTGCTGATGGTGACCCACAACGTCGCCGAGGCGATCGCCGTCGCCGACCGGCTGCTGCTGCTCTCCCCGCGCCCGGCGAGCCTCGTCGCCACCATCCCGCTCGACCGGCCGCGGCCGCAGCGGGACCGCGCCTGGGCAGATGCGACGCGACAGGACCTGGCGCAGCGCTTCCCCGGCGTCATCGCGGAATAGCGTTCCTTCGAGCGGAAGGGCCGGCCTCACTCCACCTTGGCGTCGACGTCGAGCTTGTCGAGCACCGCACCCGGCGTGCGGGCCAGGCCGAAATCGGCGAAGCCGAGGCCGGCGGCGTTCTTCGCCTTCGCGGTCATCGTCAGGCGGCCGGGCTTCGTCACGAACTGGCCCAGCGCCGCGCCGATCGCCCGGGCGGCGGGCGAGTTCCCGAGCATCGCCGGCACGCCGAACTGGGTTGCCGCCACGTATTCCTGGCGCAGCTCCTCCGGCTTCAGGCTGAGGGCCTTCGCCTGGGCCGCGAGGAAGCGCTCGAACAGGCCGGTATTCTGGATCGTCAGGTCGAGGGCCTTGGCGGTCGCCGTCAGCATCAGCAGGCTCGCCGCCGGGATGTGCGAGGCGAACAGCTCCGGCCCGAGGCCGCCGATCGTCCCGGCGAGCCGCAGCGAGCCGATGTCGCGTCCTGACAGCGTCATCTCGCGCACCGCGACCTCGCGCTTGGCCTCGTCCCAGGCGGAATCGACCACGAGGTTGAGGTCGAGATCGGCATAGCCGTAATCCGGCAGGGCGCCGAGCACCGGCATGCTGGCGACCATCGCCGCGGGGAACGTCAGGCCCGAAAGATCGAGGCGGCTCGCGGTCGGCACCCCGTCGCGCAGCGGCCCGAAGGTCAGGGCGCCGCTGCGCAGGGCGAGGTGGACCGGTGCCGCACCGGGGGCGGCGGGCGTGGCGAGGGGATAGCCGGACTTGGCGGTGGCCGGAGGCCTGGATGCGGTCCGGCCGGGCTCCTTGCCGACCGGGGCCGGGGCGCCCGGCATGTCGAGGCTCAGGTCCTGCAGCGCCAGGCCGCCGACCGCGGGGGTGAGGCGGCGCAGCTCCTCGTCGGTGACGGCGGTGTCCGGGTTGGCGAGGCGGCGCAGGGTCGCGATGGTCGGGGCGAGGGAGACGCCGGTGAGCGCCACACGCGCGAGCCGGGCCTTGAGGCCGCCCTGCGCGAACGCGATCGCCTCCAGGGTCGTGCCGCTCTCGGCGCCGGTGCCGCCGTGAGCCAGGCGCCCGACCTCGACCAGCATCGGCTCGCCGGCGCCGGTCCGGCTGATGGCGAGGCCGCGCAGCTCGAGGCTGCCGAACGCGACGGCGTCGGCCAGGTCGGCGGCGGTTCCCGCGAGCTTGCCGCGCTCGGCCGCCGTCATCTCCGGGTCGACGGCCTCGAGCCCGCGGGCGAGCCCGGCCATCGCGCCGTTCCAGCCGCCGGGGACCTGGCGTCCGCCGAAATCGCGGCCCTCGAGCCCGGCGATCCGAATCGTGACGCCCGAGGCTTCCGTGTAGGTCACGTCCGAGGCCTGGATCGCGGCGTAGATCCGCTGGACCGGCCCCTTGCCGTCGCCGGATTCCGACGAGAGCCGGACGAGCGCGGCGAGGTCGAGATCGCTGGCGACGATGCGGCCGTAGGTGCCCGACCCCGGGTGCGCGCCGGTGACGGAGACCCCGGCGCCGGCCATGGTCAGCTCGGCGATGCGGCCGGCGCGCACGTCGCGCGCCGCGACCTCGCGATAGGTCACGGTCTGCAGCGATCCGCCCGGGCCGGGATGTTCGGAGACGAGGACCGGGATCGAGATGCTCGCCGCCTCCAGGCGTGCGAGGCGGGGCGCCCAGGGCTCGGGCGAATCCGCCTTGAGGATCGCCGTCAGGTCGTCGCGCGAGAGACGCGTGCCGCTGACCGTGATCCGCGCCGCCTTGAACACCGTGTCGCCGAGCGGCAACGCGACGTCGACCAGCACGACGTCCTGGACCGCCGAGGCCGCCTCCTGCGCCGCCGCAGGCCGGCCCGTCGTCCCGACGCCGAGGACGAGACCGGCACAGAGGCAGAGGCGGGCCGCCCGGATCAGGCTGGCGCGGACCGTTCGGTGACTGATCATCGTGTGCGGACCGCTGACGAATGTTCTATCCGAGGAGACGGCGCTGTCGTCCCGCATTTCGCCGCGCGAGGCAATCGGTGCGCCACGTCGCGACTCACGCTTGTCGGCGCCTGTCGTTCCGGCACCACGATGCCGGCGACTGCAACCAGCCCCGACACCACCCTCGGGGCCGCACGGGACAGCGCCGCGCCCCTCGAAAGATCAGAGCGAGAACGAGGTGCCGCAGCCGCAGGACGAGGTCGCCTGCGGGTTCTCGATCTTGAAGGACTGCCCGATCAGGTCGTTCACGAAATCGATCGTGGATCCGGCCATGTACTCGAGCGACACCGGGTCGACGACCACGGTGGCGCCGTCGCGCTCGATCGTGACGTCCTGCGCCTCCTGGTCGCGGGTGATGTCGAAGGCGTAGGAGAAGCCGGAGCAGCCGCCGCCGTTCACGCTGACGCGAAGCAGCGCGCCCGGGGGCTCGGCACCCATGATCTCGTTGATGCGCTTGGCGGCGCGGGGGGTCAGGGTGATCTCGGCCATCGGGAGAGCCATCGGCGCTGTTGTCGGGTCCGGGCGCGGCGGGCGATTGCCCGGCGCGTGATCGATCCAAGATATGGGGTACGACGGCGCGCCGCAACGCGTGCCGCGTCGAACTGCGAGGGAACCATGCCGGCAGCACATCACGAACCGGGCGGGAGGCCGCGTGCGCGCCAACGGTGAGCGCTGGCGCGCGGCCTACGCCACCGACCCGGGCGCGACCCGCGGACGGCTGATCCCCGAGCCGGCCTCGCCGACGCGGAGCGATTTCCAGCGCGACCGCGACCGGGTGGTGCACTCGACCGCCTTCCGACGGCTGAAGCACAAGACCCAGGTCTTCGTGCATCACGAGGGCGACCATTACCGCACCCGGCTGACCCATACCCTCGAGGTCAGCCAGATCGCCCGGGCGCTCGCCCGCGCACTGGGCCTCGACGAGGACCTGGCCGAGGCGCTCGCGCTCAGTCACGACCTCGGCCACACCTGCTTCGGCCATACCGGCGAGGACGCGCTCGATGCCTGCATGGCCGAGCATGGCGGCTTCGACCACAACGCGCAGGCGCTGCGCATCGTGACCCGGCTGGAGCGGCGCTACGCCGGCTTCGACGGGCTGAACCTCGCCTGGGAGACGCTGGAGGGCCTGGTCAAGCACAACGGCCCGCTGCTCGAGCCGGACGGTCGCCCGACCCCGCGCTACGCGCGCACGGGCATCGCGGCGGCGATCCTCGAATACGACGCGCTGCACCCCCTGGAACTGGCGCACCATGCCGGGCCGGAGGCGCAGGCGGCGGCGCTCGCCGACGACATCGCCTACGACAGCCACGACCTCGACGACGGCCTGCGCGCCGGATTGTTCGATCTCGCCGACCTTGAAGCGGTGCCGTTCCTGCGCGGATTGCTCGACGAGATCGCCGCCCTGCATCCCGGGCTGGAGGTGTCGCGCACCATCCACGAGCTCGCCCGGCGGGTGATCACGCGCTTCGTCGAGGACGTGATCGCGGAAAGCCGGCGCCGCCTGGACGTGCTCGCACCGCGCGACGTCGCCGCGATCCGTAGGGCGCAGGCTCCGGTGATCGCGTTCTCGGAGGAGATCGCGGCCGCCGACGCCGACATCAAGCGCTTCCTCTACGCGCGGATGTACCGCCATCCGGAGGTGATGGCGGTGCGGGCGAAGGCGAACGCCATCGTCGCGGACCTGTTCTCGGCGTTCTCGGCCGATCCGACGCGGATGCCGGTGGAATGGAGCGAGGGCTTGTCCGGCGCACCGGCCGGCCGCATCGCCCGGCGCATCGCCGACTACATCGCCGGCATGACCGACACCTACGCGGTGCTCGCCCACCGGCGGCTCTACGCGTCGACGCCCGACCTCCACTGGAGCCCGCCGAGCCGCGGATTGCCCCTGACCGAGCCGTAGGGCAGGGCGCCGCACCGGGGCGGACGCGACGGAGGAGCCGCCAAGCGCCCGCCGTCGCGTTCGTCACCCGGCCCGATCAGTAGCCCGCGCAGGTGCAGCCGCTGCCGTAGCCGTAGGATGCGGGCGCATAACCGCCATAGCCGCCATACCCGCCGCCGTAGGCGGGCGCGTAGCCGCCGTAGCCGTAACCACCGCCGTAGCCATATCCGCCGCCGTAGCCGTAGCTGCTGCCGTAATCGTACCCGCCGTAGCCGCCGGCCAGCGCGCCGGCGGCGAGCCCGACACCCAATCCGATCCCAGCGCCGGCGAGGCCGTAGCCGATCCCCCGGCCATAGCCGCCGCGGTAGCCGCCGTAACCGCCCCGGTATCCGGCAAGACCGCCGCGGTATCCGCCGTAGCCGCCGCGCGCTCCGACGAAGCCGGCGCTGCGGAAACCGCCATGCGCGCCGTAGCCGCCGCCGTACGGGCGCGCTTCCGCGCCGGCGGGAAGCAGGATCAGGGCGGCACCGAGGGCCGTTCCCGCCAGGATGAGGGCCTTCATCACGTCGTCTCCACCGAAACCGAGGGGCGCTTCGGCAGGATCGCCAGGCGCAACGGCCTCGATGGTAGGCGCTCCGGCACCGCCCGGCGGGCGTCAGTGTACGCACCCCGCCGGTTATCCCAGGTCGATCGCGCGATGACGCACCCGACGGTTGAGACCCGTTCGTGGAACAAGGCTGCATCCCATTGCCCGCCGGTCCGCAACCGAGGGCGATCCGCCATGTTGGGGCATACCGCACCGCACAAAAGGGATCGGCGCCCGCGCCTTCGCCCCCGTGCCAACGGAGCCCATGCATGGTCTCGCTGCCGATTCTCGCCCTCGCCGTCGCCTCCTTCGGGATCGGCACCACGGAATTCGTGATCATGGGCCTGCTGCCGGAGGTGGCGCAGAGCTTCGGCGTCACCATCCCGCAGGCCGGCTACCTGGTCTCGGGCTACGCGATGGGCGTGGTGATCGGCGCGCCGCTGGTCGCCATCGCCACCGCCGGCCTGCCGCGCAAGACCGCGCTGCTCGCGCTGATGGCGGTGTTCCTGGCCGGCAACGTCGCCTGCGCCGTCGCGCCCACCTACGCGACGCTGATGCTCGCCCGCATCGCCACCGCCTTCGCCCACGGCGCCTTCTTCGGCATCGGCGCGATCGTGGCGCGCGATCTCGTCCCGCGGGAGAAGCGGACCCAGGCGGTGTCGCTGATGTTCGCCGGGCTGACGCTGGCCAACGTGCTCGGCGTGCCGCTCGGCACCGCGCTGGGGCAGGCGGCGGGCTGGCGCGCCACCTTCTGGGCGGTGGTGGCGATCGGCGTCGCGGCGGGCCTGGCGATCCATCTGTTCGTGCCGGCCGGGCTCCCCGGCTCGCGCGGCGGGCTGGCCCGGGAGTTCCGGGCGCTCGGGCGCTGGCCGGTGCTGCGGCCGATGCTGGTCTCGACCCTGTCCTCGGTGAGCTTCTTCACGGTGTTCACCTACATCACGCCGCTCCTGATGGGGGTGACCGGGCTCAGCGCCCGCGGCGTCACCGGCGCGCTGTTCGTCGCCGGCATCGGCCTCACCGCCGGCAACCTGATCGGCGGCCGCCTCGCCGACGGGAATCTCACCGCCACGGTGATCGGCAGCTTCCTCGGCCTCATCGCCGTCCTCGCCCTGCTGGCGGGCGTCGCCCACTTCGAGATCGCGATGCTGACGGCGCTGGTGGTCTGGAGCGGGCTCGCCTTCGCCCTGGTCTCGCCGTTGCAGATCTGGGTGGTGGAGGCGGCCAGCGATGCCCCGAACCTCGCCTCCACCCTGAACCAGGGCGCGTTCAACCTCGGCAACGCCACCGGCGCCTGGCTCGGCGGCGTCGCGCTGACCGCGGGCGTCGGCTACGGCCAGCTGCCGCTGATCGCGGCCGCGGTGTCGGCCCTCGGGCTCGGCCTCGCGCTGTCGGCGATGTCGGGGCCGACGCGCTCGGTCCTGCCGGCGCCGGTCCACCCCGGCTGATCGCGCCGCGGGGACGCTATCGCTCTGGTTGCAGGATACTGCCGCTCACGCATGCGACAACGCCGAACCGTTAATATTTGGCTACACACATGCGCCCGATGCATGCGCGAAGTGCAACCTTGTCCATTGTTGCAGCGCACCATGATCGGCATCTTCGGAGCGAACGGACGGCCCTGCGGCCGTCGCCCCACGGAGAGCGATCCATGACCCAGCCTGCCCCGAAGCCCGGCCTGTTCTCGCAGATGCTCCGCCTCTGGCTCGAGCACAACCAGCGCATGCTCGACATGCGGATGGGCCCGTTCTGAGCCTGCGATACGAACCGCCCGGTCCCTGAAAAGCCGGTCCCGCGCATGCGCCGGGCCGGCTTTTTCATGTCCTCGATCCGGCGTCAGCTTCGTGCCAGGTCGCCGAGCAGGCTCGCGGCGACGGTGGCCTTCGAGACCGTCAGCCCCGAGGCCGCGATGGCGTCGACCGCGCTGCGGATGCGGGCCAGCGACGGGCCGCGGGCCTTGCCCCAGGCGGCGACCGCCTCCGGGCCGGCGCCGATGTCGCCGACGACCTCGGCGGTGAGCTGCCGGTGCGCGGACGAGATGCCGGCCACCGCCCGCTCGAGCGCGACGCGGTCGAAGGTGTCGGAGACCGGCGCCGCGCGAGCGGCTTCGGCGAGCGCGTCGAGGGAGAATTCCCGCTCCAGCGCGAAGTGCGTCGCCGCGATCTCCGCGACCGGCCGCCCGCTGGTGCCGGCGACGCGGACGATGTCGGGCGCCGAGGTCAGCGCCCGCAGCGAGGCAAGGCGGAGTGCCGGCTCCGCATCCATGCCCTGCCCGACGAGGTCGGCGCGCCGCCGCTCGATCGCCGCGTTCGCCTCCGTGCCGAGGACGCCGGGGAGGGACGCGAGCACCGCGGCGATCCCGTCGCGATAGCGCGCCACCAGGGGAGCGATGCCGCCGGCGAGGTCGAGGTTGCGGATGAACCAGACGATGCGGTTGACCAGCAGGTCCTGCACCTCGGCGTAGAGGCCGATCTGGGCCTGCCCGCCGATCCGCCCGGCCAGCTCGTCGATGGCCGCGTTCAGCTCCATCAGGCCGAAGGCGTCGCGGGTCACGGCGTAGGCCTTGGCGATGGTGGCAGCGTCCGCCCCGGTCTCGTCGGTCAGCCGCGTGACGAGCGAGATGCCGCCGCGGTTGACGATGATGTTCGACAACGCCGTCGCGATGATCTCGCGGCGCAGACGGTGCCCCCTCACCGCATCGGGGAAGCGCTCGCGCAGGGCCTTGGGGAAGTAGCGCTGCAGCTCGCGGTCGAAGTACGGGTCGTCCGGCACCGGGCTCGCCAGCACCGCGTCGTAGAGCGAGAGCTTGGCGTAGGCGAGCAGCACCGCGTATTCCGGCCGCGTCAGGCCCTCGCCGCGGCGCATGCGCTCGGTCAGCGTCGCGTCGTCGGGCAGGTACTCGACCGCGCGGTCGAGGCGGCCTTCCGCCTCCAGCGCCTGCATCGTCCGCATCGCGAAGCCGGCCTCGCCGAGGCCGCGGTGCTGGGCGAGCGAGAGCGCCAGCGTCTGCAGCTCGTTGTTGCGCAGCACGAGGTGGGCGACCTCGTCGGTCATCGCGACGAGGAGCGCGTTGCGGGCATCCGCATCGAGGCGGCCGTCGCGCTCCGGGATCATCAGCGCGATCTTGATGTTCACCTCGACGTCCGAGGTGTTGACGCCGGCCGAGTTGTCGATCGCATCGGTGTTGAGCCGGACGCCGGCCCGCGCCGCCTCGATGCGCCCGCGCTGGGTCAGCCCGAGGTTGGCGCCTTCGCCCACCGCCTTGGCGCGGATCTCCGGGCCGGTGATGCGCACGGCGTCGTTGGCCCGGTCGCCGGCCTCCTCGTCGGTCTCGGTGGTGGCGCGGACGTAGGTGCCGATGCCGCCGAACCAGAGCAGGTCGACGGGCGCCTTGAGGATCGCCTGCATCAGCTCGGCGGGCGAGGCGGAAGCGCGCTCGAACCCGAGCACGTCCCGGATCTCGGCCGAGAGCGGGATCGCCTTGAGCGCGCGCGAGAAGACGCCGCCGCCGGCCGAGATCAGGCTTTTGTCGTAGTCGGCCCAGCTCGACCGGCCGAGGTCGAACAGGCGTTTGCGCTCGGCAAAGCTCGCCGCCATGTCGGGCGTCGGATCGAGGAAGATGTCGCGGTGGTCGAAGGCCGCCACCAGCTTCAGGGTGCGCGAGAGCAGCATGCCGTTGCCGAACACGTCGCCCGACATGTCGCCGACGCCGACCACCGTCACCGGATCAGCCTGCGTGTCGACATCGATCTCGCGGAAGTGGCGCTTCACCGCCTCCCAGGCGCCGCGGGCGGTGATGCCCATGCCCTTGTGGTCGTAGCCCTGGCTGCCGCCGGAGGCGAAAGCGTCGCCGAGCCAGTGCCCGCGCTCCAGCGAGAGCGCGTTGGCGATGTCGGAGAAGGTCGCGGTGCCCTTGTCGGCGGCGACCACGAGGTAGGCGTCGTCGGGGTCGTGCCGCACGGTGTCGGCCGGCGGCGCGATGCCCTCGGCGACGAAGTTGTCGGTGAGCTCCAAGAGGGTGCGGATGAAGATGCGGTAGCTCTCGGTGCCCTCCGCCAGCCATGCGGCGCGATCCGAGGCCGGCGGCAGGCGCTTGGGAAAGAACCCGCCCTTGGCGCCCACCGGCACGATCACCGCGTTCTTGACCTGCTGCGCCTTCACCAACCCCAGAATTTCGGTGCGGAAATCCTCGGGCCGGTCGGACCACCGCAGGCCGCCGCGCGCGACGTAGCCGTAGCGCAGGTGCAGCCCTTCCACGCGGGGCGAATAGACGAAGATCTCGAAGAACGGCCGCGGCAGCGGCATGCCCGACACCTTGGTGCAGGCGAACTTGAAGGCGATCGTCTCGCGCGGGGTGCCGTCGGCGGCCTTCTGGAAGAAGTTGGTGCGGACCGCGGCCTCCACGAGGTTGACGAAGCGGCGCAGGATCCGGTCCTCGTCGAGGCTGGTCACGTCGGCGAGCGCCGCCTCGATGCCCTCGCGAACCGCCGCCTCGGCGGCCCCGCGGTCGCCCCCGGCGGCCGGGTCGAACCGGGCGTGGAACAGCGCGACGAGCTGGCGGGCGATGCCGGGATGCTGGCTCAGGGTCGCGGCGAGGTAGTCCTGGCCGTAGCGCACGCGGAGCTGGCGCAGGTAGCGGCCGAGGCCGCGCAGCAGCGCCACGTCGCGCCAGGCGAGGCCGGCCTCCAGCACGAGGCGGTTGTAGCCGTCGGATTCGGCCTGGTCCGCGGCGATGGCAAGCATCGCCGCCTCCAGCGGCGCCTCGAGCGGGCCGATCTCGATGGCCGCACCGGTGGCGCGCTCCAGCAGCATGTCGTGCAGCCAGACCTTGGTGTCGCTCCCCGCCGGCAGCACGCTGTAGGTCCGCTCGTTGATCACCCGGAAGCCGAGGTTCTCCAGGCCGGGCACCCGGTCGGACAGCGGCAGCGACGCCCCGCGCGAGAACACCTTCAGGCGCACCTGCGCCGCCGGGTCGGTGTCGCGGCGGTCGATCGCGACGGCGCGCGGGCGGTCCTCGGACAGGGATTCGAGGATGGCGATGTCGGCGATGGCGACCTCGGCGGAGAAGTTCTCGCGGTAGGCCGCGGAAAAGCCCTCGCCGTAGCGGGCGGCCAGCGCCCGCGCCTCGGATCCGCCCATGGCCTCCGTGAGCGCGGCGCGCAGCGCGTCGCCCCAGGTCCGCACCAGGGCGGCGATGCCGGCCTCCAGCACCGAGGGGTCGCGCTCCGGCGCGCCGGCTTCGGAGAACCCGACGATGTAGTGGATCCGGGCCAGCGGCCCGTCGGGCAGGTCGGGATAGGTCGCCGAGAGCCGGCCGCCGTATTCCTGGGCGAGATAGGCGCCGATGCGGGCGCGCACGATCGAGTCGTAGCGGTCCTTCGGCACGTAGACGAGGAGCGAGACGAAGCGCCCGAACCGGTCGGTCCGCGACAGCACGCGGATGCGCGGCCGGTCGGCGAGGTTGGCGATGGCGAGGGTGAAGCGGAACAGCCGGTCCACGTCGATCTGGAACAGGTCGTCGCGCGGGTAGGTCTCCAGCACGGCGAGGAGCGCCCGCCCGGCATGGCTCGTCGGGTCGAGGCCGGCCTTCTCGACCACGGCCGCGACCTTGCCGCGGAGATAGGGCACCTCGCGGGCGAGCGCGGTGTAGGCCGCGGCGGTGAACAGGCCGACGATGCGGACCTCGCCGGTGAGCTTACCCGTCGCGGAGAACAGCTTGACCGCGATGTAGTCGAGATGCGCCGCGCGGTGGACGCGGGCCTTGAGGCTCGCCTTGGTGATGATCAGCGCGTGCGGCTCCTCGAGGAACGCGACGATCTCCGGCGTCATGTCCACGAGCGCCCGCCCGCGGCGCAGCACGGCGAGGCCCGGATCGCGCAGGATGCCGAGGCTTTCGGCCTCGGCCGCCCGCTCGCCGGGCAGCGCGTGCTCGCGCATGCCGAGCAGCGTGAAGTGGCCGTCGCGCAGCCATTCGAGGAAGGCGCGCGCCTCGGCGACTTCGCCCTCGGGCAGCGGCGGGGGATTGCGGCCGTAGCCCTCGGCGAGCGCGCCGAGCCGGGCCAGCATCGCGTCGTGGTCGTCGGTGACCAGGGCCACATCGCGAAAGACCTGCGCGAGGCCGGCTTCGAGGCGTTCGCGCGCCTCGCCGGCATCGAGCCGGTCGAGGTGGATGTGGATGAAGCTCTCGCGCAGCAGGGCGCCGTGGGCGTCCGCCGTGGTCTCCCCGACGACGCGGACGAGCGCCCCGTCGGCGTCCCGCTCGACGCCGAGGATCGGGTGGGCGACGAGGTGGGGCGTCAGGCCCTGCTCGGTCAGCTCCGCCAGGGTCGAGTCGAGCAGGTAGGGGCGGTTGTCGTTGACGACCTCGACGACGGTCAGCTCGCGGGTGCGCCCGGGGCCGGGCACGGCGACGTCGACGAGCCGCAGGTTCGCCGCCGAACCCGTGGCGCGCGGCACCGCAAGATGCGCACGCGCGGCGATCGCGAGGTCGGCCAGCGCCTCGGCCGGGTAGGGCGCCAGGTCCTCCGGCGGCACCCGGCCGAACAGGTCGCGGACGAAGCCGCCCGGTCCGCCGCGGCCGCCCACGATCGATGCCGCCGCCTCGATCAGGTCGGTGCGGGCGGATTTCGCCTCGCTCGTCGCCAGGGCGGTGGCCGATTCCAGCGCCGATTCGGTTTCCAGCACCATGGGCGGGGACCCTCCGGACCGGCACCGACGCCGGTCCCGCCCCGGACGTTAGGGGAGGGCCCATGGCGAGTCGATGACGCTCGCCGCTCGCAGGCCCGCGCCGGGTGACAGGCGGGCCGCGACGACCGGCGTTCCGGAAGGGGCGCCGCTGCCGTCCGGCGTTGCTTCTGCACGCACCGTACCGGTTTCCACCGGTCGCGCTTGCTCCGAGAACCGATAGTTGACAGATGCACCGCTTATAAGTCGTTGATAATGCTGAAGGTGAAAATTCGCAGTCGTCTATACCTGTCAGGTTTGAAAAGCCATACCTGTCAGTTAAACGCAAATCTCCAGTAGCAACTAGGAATAAAAAAGCCCCGGCTAGTCGCCAGGGAGGGGAAGTACCGTAATGTCCAACCAATTATACTAAAACTTACCCCAGTTTATGATCCAATCATGCTTTCTAAATCCATTATGATTTGTTTTCAGCTTGTCAAAGTGAATGCATATGTCGATGTAACCGTAATAACATAACCTTAGATTTCTATCATTATAAATTGGGACAACGCCATTCATATTAAGGCATTTCGTAACGTCGGAAGCGTCTTTCCCAACCTCGCTCGCGAGGTCATCCAGCTCAACATGATTCTCGAAAAATTGTTTTAGCGAAGCTTGATGTATCACCGTTACCGGACTTCCCGTCAGGGCATCGACGGCGGTTCCCGTCGTCATCGCTCCCGTTGCGATGAGGCTCGCGAGCGCCTTGGGTTTCACCCCGGTCTCCACCGTTGCCTCACGCAGCGTGGGTCCGGGTAGACCTTGTTTCTCCATCGACACGCGGATCGCATCCGTTCGTATCAGCAGGGAGGCGATGTCGTTCCCAGTGGCACGACGACCCTTCCACGATATCTCGCCGGCAAGGAGAAGATGAACGATCTCCACCGGGGCGCATGAGCATTGGTTCGCCGCCTCCATGATGCTCACGGCGTCGGCGATGTCATCAACCGCCTCGACCTCCGCGAGCAATCGCGTCAGCAGGTCGTCGAGTGGGCCGCGTTCGAATGCGTGTCGCCAGTCCCAGTCGCCGTACGTAGGCGTGACCAAGCCATGAGCCTGGAGCGAAATGAACAGCGAGGCTTCGCACCCTAGCCAAGCGGCGGCGGCACTCGATGTCAGCATCGGGGGCCGAGCCGTTTCGGACGGGGGGTGGCTTGTTGCAGCGTGGCCGGCGTTCATGGTGAAGGGCCTTGTCTCGACGAATGATGCGATTTGTTCGATCCTGCGCGGGCGGACCGGGGTGACGAGGATCTTGCGGGGCATGCCGAAGACCGGTGGGGGTACCTTCGGCTTGGCCCTGGGTATCCTCGGTTTGTCCTGCACCACGTCGGGCGGCGTCTCCGCCACGTACCGAGCGAGAAGGTCTCTAGCCGGCCCGTACGCCACACGGTTTCGGCTGTTCAACCACAACCGGAAGTCAGCGAATGGCGGACGGGGGCCATCCTTGACCCTATGGCCGAACGGGTAGGCCCGCTGGAGACCGGTGAGGAAGCTGCGGATGTCGGCCTCTCCATCCCCGGCGATGCCGATGCCCGCAGCGCCGCAGAGATACCAGTCGTGTTCGCCGAGGGCGTCCATGCAAAGCCCGCGACCATGCAGGGAGAACGCCCCGATGACCTCGCAGAACCGGGCCGCGGCATGGAGTTCGAGACCGTCGAGGAAAGGGGCGGTGCCTGCCTGGCCGTCGATCCGTCGCTGGACGTAGCGCTCAAGCTCCGAGGCTGGCCGCCTTGCGCACTCGTCCGAGAGAACGTCGAGGCGCTGCAGGTGAGGGCGGATCGCAGCGGCGAAGTCCTGGTCGTTCGGAATCCTCCCCAAGCCGATATCGGCGAGCCCCAGGCCATGAGTGGGACAGGTCCGAATGGAGACGACCTTCCACGCGAGCCGGCCGTATGCGGCGGCGTGAGGGCGGAGGTCGGAGATCTCGATGTCTTCCTGCAGGCAGGCCGGACAGACGAGGAAGCGGTGCCTGCGGAGGGACGAGCCCACCATTGGATGACCGTGCAGCATGAAGCCCCCGGTCACCTTCCGAAGGCAGGCAGCCTCAAGGTCCGGGACCGGGACGCCGGCAAGCCTGCCCAGGCGCGCAAGCTCCGTGGGGCAGCCGTCCCGAATGCGCCACGGGGTCAGTCCCTGGTCCTTGCAGAACTTTCCCATGGTCCCGACGCCGTTGCGTGCGGCGAGGCGCGAGAGGAAGTCGAGGGTACCCTCGCCGTTCTCAAGGGTGAGCGTGAGTCGAAGGGGTTCGTCGATCATCCCCGAGCCTTCCTTGACTTGCGGCGACCGCTTGGCTCATCGGGTGGCGGAGGGTTGCTCATAGCCAGGACGCGCGTCGGATCGACCGTGAGGTAATCCGACGCCAGATACGGGTTCCATGGCGCCAAATTGCCGGTCCTGAAGGCGAAGGCATCCGCAAAGCAACCGAGGTCGAGTTCCTTCCTGTCATGCTCAATGGCGTACCTGATGGCGTCGTGGATCTCTTCGATGGTGATGCCGAGCAGGTTGCATCCGGCATGGACCAGGCGCGGGAACACGGCGTGGCCAAAGTCGCCGGCGACGGTCAGGCCCGCAACCCCCGCAAGGGCCGCCACGGCCTTCGTGACGGCACCGCCGTCGGCCGGCAACGAGAGCTTGCCGAACGCTTGCCAGCGGCCCCGCCGAACCGAGGAACGATCCGGGCGGAGGAATGTCTCGAACGACGGCTGGCCGGAGACGATCAGGACAATTGGATAGTCCTCGTCGACGAGCAGGCTCCGCAGCAAATGCCTAAGCTTCATCTGCTCGTCGACGTTCAGCGTCAGGTGGGCGTCCTGGAACTCGTCGAGATGGAGGACGAGCACGCCGAGGGCCTGGAGCCGCTCACGGACGATGCCCCAGGTTTCCGGACCCGAGATCCTCGAACGTCCAATCTTGTATCCGGTCGCCCGCAGGACCGTCCTGCCGAGTTCCCCGACGCTGCAGGGCGACGGGACCCGGACGGTGAGCGCCACGCAGCCGACCACCTGCCGACCGTAGTTCGGCGACAACGGGTGCTTGGACAGCAGCCGTCGGATCGCCGTGGTCTTGCCCGCACCGCTCTCACCGAGGACGACGAGGATGTTCCCTTCGAGAAGTTCGGCGCGTGCCTCGACGTCGACCGCCGCATCGGGCTCTCGGCGTTCGGTGAGGTCCGCCATCAAGCCCTCGAAATGACCCTGCAGTACCGTGTCGCGTGCGGTCCGCAGGTAGACGTGCCGCACCTTTTCCATGATGCGCGAACGACGTTGCATCTCGGATGGAAGGGCCGCGCGTACGCGCCCTGCCGGATCGAGGTCGATTTCCGTGGTCCTCATGCCTCAATTCTCGATGTCGAAGTCGTCGGACGGAGCGTCGTCACGACTTGGATGCTGGTCCTCCACCCCTGTGACTGGGTAGCCGCCGTCGAGCGGATCGGCGGAGGACTGCTCGTGGACGTCCGCCGTGGCCGGCATGGTCCACCCAAACATCAGCTCCCGCTCGGCACGGGCGATGTCGTCCGCGGTCGGCGGCAAGGACGCGATGCCGAAGCGGTCCGAAGCCTCGCGGCTCAGGGTATTCGCGGCGATCAGCGCCGCGTTGACGGCGGCCTGCGTGACGGCGGCTCCGACCGCATGGGTCCGAGCAATGTCGCGGGACGCCCGAATCCACGCTTCCAGCGTGACGTTCTCGAACTTTTCCGACGTGCACGAAGCGGCATGCCAGGTCCCGTCGATGCAGACGGCGATCTCACCCAGATCCTCGGGATCGAACTTGATCTCCATCTCGACCTTTCCTCGGTCGAGGAAGTGCCGGACGAGGGGCTCACACCAGTAGTGAAGGTTGAGCACACGGATGCCGGCGTTGCCGAGCGTCCGGAAAAGAGGAATGCCGAAGATTGAGCGGAGCTTGTGCCGGTCGGGAGCCTTGATGATCCCGTGCATGTGTGTGAGGCGGTTCCAGGCCGCGATAG
Source organism: Methylobacterium sp. E-041 (assembly GCF_022829665.1). Classification (NCBI taxonomy): domain Bacteria; kingdom Pseudomonadati; phylum Pseudomonadota; class Alphaproteobacteria; order Hyphomicrobiales; family Methylobacteriaceae; genus Methylobacterium; species Methylobacterium sp. E-041. The sequence continues at coordinate 72,477 of NZ_JAKSYQ010000186.1, forward strand.
GGGTCTCGCCGGCCAGCCCGTCGTGTGGCGCCCCGTGATAGGCGTCCACGAGCCACCGCGTCAGGATACGCGCTTGCTCGTCGTCGAAGAGGCAGGTGCGGGCTTCGGGGTCGTAATCGCCCTTGGCGACAACGTTCTCGAAAGTTCTTCCCGGAAACCGCGCGATGATCTGCATGCCGACCGTGCGAAAGAACGATTCCATCGGCCCGCGGAGGCCCGGTACGCCGCCCGATGGATACAAGGGCGACTGACCGAGGCACGCCACGGCATTGATCACCTCGGCGTTGTTGAACTGCGGCCCGCCGTCCATGGCGATGCTCTCGAAGGTGGCGCACTGGTCCCAGGGTAGCTCGGCTCCGGCGGCGGTCGCGTATGCCTGCTTGTTGGAGAGGGCCATGCGCAGGACCTTCATGGCCGCGGCGACGGTTGGCGTCCTGGAAAGGACGGCCCCGACGATGATCTTCGTCGTCGTGTCGATGGCCACGGTGAAGTGCATCCGTCGCACTTCGCGCTTGGTCTTGCCGTCCAGCCGGTCCCAAAGCCCGACGGCCGTCAGGACCGTCATCAGGTCCACCTCCCAGCTATCCATCTCGATGCGTTCGTAGGGCCGGGTCGTGACCAGCCCGGAGGTGACGACCGCGAACTTCGCCTTGGCCTTTTCAATGCCGTACCTGCCGGCATAGATCTTGAAGCGGCCGAACCCGGCGATGTAGAGGCCAAGGGCGGTCCGCGACGGGCACGCGAGGCGGTCCTCCATCGGCAGGCCGAAGTTGTAGGTGTCGATGTCGGCCTTAAGATCGCGGTGGAGGTTCCGGATCGTGGGCCGTTCGTCGGTGGGGTAACGGTTGCCGTGGTGGATAAGGAGCCTCAGCGCCTCGCCCGTGATCTGACGTGTGCGGCACCCGCTGCGATACCGGCCGTCCCGAAGGCTGACGGGGCTGAACCCCCGATCCTCCAGCAGGGCGATCCATCGATGCATCGTCCGCGGGCATGGATAATGACGGTCAACCACCTCCGTCTTGGAGCCGGCGTACGGCTTCCGCGACGAAGACTTGAGCCGCCCTGCGGGCCGGGTTGCAGTGGACCCCTTGAGAGCCTTTCCCGTACGCCCCCGCCGCGGATTGGCCGGCTTGAGTGCGATGTCGAGCAACCTCATCTCCCGGTAGATCAGGGCGATGGCCTCCTCGACACTTCTCTCGGACTTGGTGCAGGCACCGGCTTCGTACATCCGGATGAAGCGCGTTGTGAAAAGCCACTTCCAGATGACGGCCGGAGTTTCCTTGGAGCGCAGGTCGGTTAGCTCGGTTGCCTCGACCTCTAGGTGTGGTTGCCCAGAAGGTTGTTCAGGATTTGCCAGGGGGTCTGTCGGCTGAGGGCGGAGTGGGTTCGGCTGGTGTTGTGGTGGTCGATCCAGGGGCTCATGGCTTGGGTCCGCTCGGCGGATGAGGCGTAGGTCTCGGCGTAGATCCATTCACCGATCGGGGTCTGGATGATGCGCGCGG